>JBOGIN010000402.1:0-2239 GCA_050742275.1 Vicinamibacteraceae bacterium | reverse complement strand
CCTTCAGAGCGTGTGAATAGATTCGTGGGGTCCGCCTTTAGGCGGACCTACATGGCCGAGAGGGCCCGGACTCGCCGTCAATGGGCCGCCTAAAGGCGGCCCCTACTTGAATTCTTCACAGGCTCTTCAGGCCCCGCGACCCAACTCTACGGCTCCTGGCCGCAATGGGGGCACGGCTCGCCGTCAACCGTCTTGCAGCCGACGAACTCGGGCAAGTACTGGTTGCCCTTGTACTGCAGCTCTTTGTGGATCCCGATCTCCGACGTGTAGTAACCGCGGACGGTCGCGTCCTTGGTGGTCTTGAAGAACTTCTCGAGTTGAGACTGCGGCTTGCGCTCGCTCCTGCTCATCTCGGTGAGCAGCTCGGCCGTCTGGCTGGCAGGAAGCCGAGCGAACGGTGCGTGGAACCGCTCCTGGCTCACGCGATTCACCTCCGCGAGACCGTCGGTCCAGGTGGTCTGGGTCTCCTCGTCCGATTCGCTGAGCAACAGGTCGATGTAGTCCGCCACCCGCGCTGCGCGCGCGCCCGGCGAGCGCTCGTCGGCTGGAATGATGGCTTCCGCCAACGCATCCACGTCTTTGTACTGCGCTGGCGTCAAGAAGCGGAGCCGTGGCGGCGCCTGTGACTGCTGAATGAGCGCAAAGGCATGGGCGCCCTCGGTCGAGAGATACGGCCACAGCGCAAAGCCGCCAGCGCCGGCGCCCAGGGCCTTGAGCGCGCCGCGCCGCGTCACGCCACCCGTCGTTGATGCCTGTTCTCGAAGCCTGTCTGACACGAACGCGTCTCTCCCGGATCCCGAACCCCGAACCCTGAATCCTGAATCCTGAATCCTAGATATTCCGTCGCTTCATCTCTTCCTTCAGATGATCCATTGCGCGCCAGCAGAGCGCCAGGATAGTCCAGGTGGGATTCTGGCAGCCGGCCGAGACGAAGATGCTCCCGTCGACAACGAAGAGGTTCTTGACGTCGTGGGTTTGGCCGAACGAGTTGGTGACCGACTTCTTCGGGTCGGTCCCCATCCGCGCCGTGCCGAGCTCGTGAATCGACCAGCCTTCGGTCAGCACATCGCGCGTCACCTTGATGTTCTCGGCGCCCGCCGCGCGCAGCATCTCTTCGGCGGTGCCCGCCATGTCCTTGGCCATCGCGAGCTCGTTGTCGCCGAAACGGTAATCGAAGCGAAGCACCGGGATCCCCCAGGCGTCCTTCACCGCCGGATCGAGCGCCACACGATTCTCGTGGCGCGGCAGGACCTCGCCGAAGGCCCCGATGCTGATGCTTGCCGGGTAGTGCCCACGCACCTGCTGCTTGAACCTCGACCCAAACCCGGCGAGATCGTGCGCGAAGCCAGGGTACTCCGCACACCCGCCGCCCCCTTGGAACCCGTAGCCGCGCAGAAAGTCCGGGTGCTTCTCCTCGATGTTTCGGAATCGGACGATGTAAGCGCTCTGCGGGCGGCCGTCGTCCACGCTGGAGGCACGTCCCTTGAAGATGGGCAGGAAGCCGCTCGCTCTCGGCCCCATGATGTGCTCGCAGAAGTGATGCCCCACGAGCTCTGACGAGTTTGCGAGACCGTTCGCGTGGTTCTCCGACTTGGACAACAGGAGGAGCCGCGTGCTCTCGAGCGTCGACGCGGCGAGGACGACCACGCGCGCCTTGAAGTCGAGCACGTCGCGCGTCTCCGAATCGATGACGCGGACGCCGCTCGCCTTGTTCGTCGCGGGATCCACCAGGACCTCCGACGCAATCGAGTTCGGGCGCACCGTCAGGTTCCCGGTATCGCGCGCCGGGAAGATGAGCGCTGTCGGTGAGTGCATCGGCGCCTGCAGGTCGCAGCCCCGACCGCAGCGTCCCCGCCCCATGCAGCGCGAGCGATACTTGTTCGCCACGCCGTCGGTCGTCACACCGGCGCGGCCGGGAATGAGCTGCCGCCCCATCTTCGCAATCGCCGTCTTCAGCATCATCTCCGGGCAATTGAGCTTGACTGGGCGCTGGAACTTGCTGTCGGGCAACTGCGGGATGTTCTCGACGGTACCGCTGATGCCGAGCAGGTCGTCGACCCTGTCGTAATACGGGGCGATGTCCGCGGACGCGATGGGCCAATTCTCACCGAAGCCATCGCGCTGGGCGGCCTTGAAATCGTAGTCCGACAACCGCAAGGCCACGCGGCCCCAAAGGTTGGTCTTGCCGCCCAGGACGCGCGCCCGCACCCAGGCGTACCGCGTGCCCGTGGTGGGATGC
>JBOGIN010000401.1:0-2942 GCA_050742275.1 Vicinamibacteraceae bacterium | reverse complement strand
CTCCGCCGCCTCCGTCTGCGAGGGCTCATCGAACGCCGACCTCGCACGCACGCCTACGTCCTCACGCCGTATGGTCGTCGCGTCGCCTTCTTCTACAGCAAACTGTACGGCCGGATCCTTCGACCCCACGCGCCTATGTGAGCAACCGGATCAGAGATGGCTTGGCTGACATCAACATCAACAACGCGCAAACGCTGGGCGGCGGCGGGCTCGATCGACCCTATCTCATGTCGCACGGGCGGCAACTACCCATTACCATCTTTACGCCCTACAAGAAGATAGACTACGACGCCCTCCAGGTCGGCATCACGCGACCATTGACCAATGGGCTGCTCCTCAAGGGCCACTACACCTATAGCAGCTCTTGGTCGCGCGGCACGAGCCTCTCGGGATCCGTGTATGGCGCCGGGCGCCAGTATGAGCTTCCGACTACGGAAGCGCAGGCACGCAACTGGATGCCCTCGGGTGGCAGTCGGCCTCATACGTTCACGATGGCGTTCGTCTACCAGCTGCCTTGGCAGCGGACCGGACTTCGCGAGAGCCTTGCCAAGACCCTCATCAGTGATTGGCAGGTGAACGGCGTCTTCATGGCCTTCAGCGGCACCCCATTCACCGTCACGGCCGACGACACCGAGCTCAATACGCCCGGTAATTGGCAAACGGCCGACCTCGTCGGCCCCCTCACGAAGCTCGGCGAGATTGGCGCCGACGGGCCGTACTACGACCCGAGCGCGTGGGCGCAGCCGGAGGGCGTGCGGTTCGGGAATACGAGGCTGAACCAGTTCCGCGGTCCCGGTGGCGGGAACCTGGACTTCTCGGTGTTTCGGACGTTCCGGCTACGCGGGACGCACCAGCTCGAGGTGCGCATCGAAGCGACCAACGTCACGGATACGCCGAAGTTCGGAAACCCGAACACCGACGTCACGAGCGGCACATTCATGCGCATCACCGGTACGCTCGGCGCGTACCCCGAGCGGCAGGTTCGTCTGGGGCTGCGATTCAGTTTCTAGTCACGCTCGATGCCGGCGAGTCGCGTCGTGTCGAGTTCACGCTCGAACCCAAGGCTGGGGTTCGAGGGCCTCGATATGAAATGGGTGGTCGAGCCCGGAGAGTTCATCCTGCGGGTCAGCAACAGCTCGGTCGGCGGGCTGCAGGGAACGTTGGAGGTTTGATAACGGACATGCCTCGTCCCCGAATTCTGGCGAGACTGATTCTTCGTGGGTTGTCACTGAGGCCTGCCGCGATCGTTACGACCGTCGCGGTCGCGATCTTCACGTCGGGCGCGGCGCCGTCGTCCGCCGATCGCGCTGTCGATCGTGGAGCAAGGAACGACGGAGATCGCGGCCTTCCCTCTCTTGCCGTTTTCTTTCTTGTCGACCGTTTCCCATTCGCCCGTTTCGCTGAGCGGGGAGGAGGCCCGACGCGGCCTCCTGATCGCAGAGCAGCGTGACATCGGGATGCAGCCAGAGAAGGGATGCGGGGAATCGGGGGGTGATGACGCCGCGCAGGAGCTCACGGAGAGGGCCGGCTTTGGAGGCGCCGCTCACGAGCAGGAGGATCCGGCGCGCTTGCGACAGATCGGCCATGCCGAGGGTGAGCCCGTACCGAGGCCGGGTGCGACCCCGGGCTAGCGTGTCGTGGCGGAGGGATTCCGGCGAAAGCGTGGCCACGTGCGCGTGTGGCCTGAGCCAGCGCGCTGGCTCATTGAAGGCGAGATGACCGTTCGCGCCGAGGCCGAGGACGCAGGCGTCAATCGGCCCGTTGCGGTTCAGCCAGCGTTGAATGCGAGCGCATTCGGCCTCCGGGTTTGGCGCGTCGCCGCGGAAGCCGACATAGCCCCCGTTCAGGCGCAGCGGCTGAAGGATCGCTTCCTGGAGGTGCCTTTCGCAGCTTGCCGGATCGTCCATCGCCAAGCCGCCCCATTCGTCGAGCTTGATCACGCGGAAACGGCGGAACAGCGGCAGCCGACGCGCGTGTTGCTGCGCGAAGAGCTCGTAGGCGCGCATCGGGGTCGCGCCAGAGGCAAGGCACAGGAGGATGTCCGGTCGACGCCGCAGCGCGTCCCCGAGCCAACGGGCCGCCGCGCGGCTCATCTGCTCGTAATCGGCGTAGACAATGGGATTCATACGTGTGCTCGCCAGGCGCGTTCCGAAGCGGTGAAGGCGGCGCCCATCCATCCGGCGTCGATTCCCAGCCGGGCCGCGATGACAGGCACGTTGCGATGGAGCTCCGACCAGACACGCTCGTGAATGGTCGCCTCCAAGGCTTCCCAATAGGCTCCGCCGGCCAGACCCAGGCCCCCACCGATGACCACGGCACCCGGATCGAGGACGTCCACGAGATGGGCGACTGCGGCGCCTGTGGCCCGGCCGGCCGAATGGACCACGTGGAGCGCCGTCGCGTCGCCGGCGGCAGCCAGCTCCGCCACGTCGAGCCCGGTCCGAACCAAGCCGGGCCGGTGGCGGTTCAGTCGAGCAACCAATGCCGGGCCGGACGCGTAGCACTCCAGCGGCAATCCGCTGAGCAGTTCACCCCCAGGAGTCACGGCCAGCGTGGGGCCGCTGGCCAGCGTGCCCGCAAGGCCGCGGCAGCCGGGGACGGGAAGACCGTCGATCACCAGGCACGAGCTGATCCCCGTGCCAATGGTCACGAACACGAAGCTCGAGAACGCTCGGCCGGCGCCGAGCCGCGCTTCTGCCAGCGCGGCGGCACGCACGTCCACCTCGATCACGGTCGGCAGGACGGTGCTCACCCGCTCACGGACGGCCAGCCCCTGCCAGGCGATGGTGCCTCCGCTGACCACGTCGCCGCAACGGTCCACCAGCTCCGCCACGCCCACGCCGATTGTCTCCGGACGCACCCCGGCGCGCCGCCCGTCGTCGCGAAGCTCGCCGGCCATGAGCAGCACGTCCGCACGCACCGCCTCTCCGCCGCGCGCGGCG
>JBOGIN010000400.1:0-1789 GCA_050742275.1 Vicinamibacteraceae bacterium | reverse complement strand
TAGAAGAACTGCAGGCGCGCGGCCGGGTCCTTGGCGAACGCGGGATCGTCGGCGACCTTGCGCTCGAACTCCGCCTTCAGCGCCGGATCCTTTGTCAGCATGTCCCGCGCGACCTCCTCCGCCACGTAGTCTTCCATGTACTCCGTGCGCTCGAACGCGCTGTTGAGCTCGCCCCAGGCGGCAAAGGAGTCTGGGGCTTGCGGCTCGAGCAGCGCCATCACCAGGCGTGCCCTGGGTTGCGCGATGGGCACGAAGAGCGAGCCCGCTGGAATGTCGCGGGTCTCCCGCTTCCACCGTCCCTCGAGCGTCAGGCGCTGGTGGCCCTCGAACGGCTCCGGTGCGAAGGCGGTCTTCTCGGCGCGAAACGTCTCCACGCGCGCCTGCGGCCGCGGGTCTCGCAGCGTGCGGAGCTCGATGCCGTGCAACTCGAGCTTCTCCCTCATCCGGTGGGCCTGCGCTGCCGGAACGATGTACCCGCCGCTCGGTGCGTCGACGGTGAGGCTCGGGTGCACCTCGTCTCGCAGCGGGATCTTCCAGATCTGCGGACGGCTCTCATCGTAGCGCGTCATCAGCGCGCCGGAAATGTCCGACTTGGTGCGCGTGTACGCATAGCCGCGGAAGTTGACGAGGCGAGCCTTCTCGGTGGCTTCGTACGCCAACGGCACGCCCGTGCCGCCCAGCTTGGCGGCGCGAGCGTCGGCCTCTGTCGCGAGCCTGCGCCAGGACGCGCCCTGTTTGGCCGCGAGCTCCAACAGTGCGATGACGGTGTTATAGGTGACACGCACGCGGGTGGGGTAGTCCTTCCACGAATGCGTTTCGACGAGGATGCCGAACCGATTGCGCAGCGGGAAGTATCCGTTTGAAAAGCGTGGAGGCATGACCGCGTCTGCGATGCCGGACGCCGGGTCGTCTGGCGTCAGGAACGCTGGATAGAACGGCAAGGGAAGCGAGCCTTGCGCGGTCAGCCTGCTGATGAGCGTGTCGCGGATCGCGCGACCGACCCTGCGCAGCGCCTGATCGCCGGAGTTGAGCGGCTCGATCGTGATCGACACGTCGTGCTCGAACCGTGCGCCGTCGGTGACGTGCAGGTCGGCGGTGACAACCGGGTCCCACGCGTCGATCAGCCGCAGCATCGCGTGCATCTCTGGGGCGTCCGCGATGGCGTAGTCGCGATTGAGATTCAGGTTCTGCGCCGTGGTGCGCCAGCCCATCTCCTCCGGCCCGCGTTGGTTCGGGCGATTCCACCGTCCGAAGCGCTCGTGCCCATCGACGTTGAACACCGGGACGAAGACCAACACGAAACGGTCGAGCGAGCCCTTGGCGACGCGACCCTGGAGCAGCTCGCGCAGGGCCCAGAAGCCGGCATCCTTCCCGTCGATCTCGCCGGCATGAATGCCGCCCTGCACCAGCAGGACAGGCAGATCCCGCCGACGAGCGGCGTCTGCGGTCAGGGCCCCGGTGGACGAGGCCACCAGCGCGAGCATGGGTCTTCCTTCCGGCGTGCGCCCGAACTCCGCGCAGCGCGCGTTCTCCGGGAACGCCTTCTGGAACGCGGCGCACAAGGCGATCACCTCGTCATAACGCCCGGTTCGTTGGTACTGGGAGCGTTCCGCTTCGGTGACGAGCGAATCTGTCGAAGTGGAGGGCGGTGTCGACTGCCCGTGCGCGACCCAGGGAAGCTGGAACGGCGCGCGGCTGGCGGCCAGAACGAGAACCAGGAGCGCTAGCAAGACCGGTGAGAACAGGGCGAGACGACTCCGCATACGGTCTCCTTGAATCCAATTACTTC
>JBOGIN010000399.1:0-4315 GCA_050742275.1 Vicinamibacteraceae bacterium | reverse complement strand
CACTACAACCGCACCGGCCATCCGACGAAGGCGCTCGCGTACGCCGGGAAGGCGCTCGAGATCGATCCGAAGTCGCACCCGGCGTGGTTTCAAAAGGCGAAGGCAGACGAGCGGGAGGGACGGCTGGAGGAGGCGGTCGACTCGCTGGACCAGGCCATCGCGCTCAATCCCCGCGCCTCGTCTTACTACTACGTGCTCGCGGGCGTCTACCGCCGCCTCGGCAAGATGGACGAAAGCCAGGAGGCGTTGGCGTCGTTCAAGCGCCTCAACCGAGAGGCAGCCACGCTGGAGAAGATGCGCCGCTCCGCAGACGACCCCCCGGTGGGGCCGAAGCCGCCGGGGGGCCCGCGTTGACCGGCGGTCTCGAGCGCATGTCCTCCCGCCGGCGCTTCCTGCAGATTTTGAGCTGGGCTGCGACGCTCGCACCGGCCCGCGTGCGTCCTTCGCGTGTCGGCGACCCGCCGGCGCCCATCCCGCGTGCATCTGGGAGTCCCGTCATCTTCACGGACGTCACCGCCGCGGCTGGTTTGTCGCACGCGGTGAACGTCTCCGGCAGCCCAGACGACAAGCAGTTCCTCCTGGAGGAAATGGGCTGCGGCGTGGCGTTCTTCGATTACGACAACGATGGCTGGCTCGACATCTTTCTCGTGAACGGCAGCAGCCTCGATCCGCGAGTGCGTAAGGAACAACCGACCAGTTACCTGTTTCACAACAACGGCGACGGTACGTTCACTGACGTTACCGAAAGAGCCGGATTGACGTATTCCGGCTGGGGTCAAGCGTGTTGCGTCGGCGACTACGACAACGACGGCTTCGACGACCTGTTCGTCTCGTACTGGGGCCGCAACCGGCTCTATCACAACAACGGCGACGGCACCTTCACGGATGTCTCCGAAGAAGCTGGCGTGGCGGGGTCGGGAGGCCGCTGGGGCGCCGGCTGCTGCTTCCTGGACTATGACCGCGACGGCCATCTGGACTTGTTCGTCGCCAACTACGTGAGCTTCGATCCGGCGAAAGCCCCTCGTCCTGGTGATTCCGCGTACTGTCGCTACCACGAGATTCCCGTGCCGTGCGGACCGCTGGGATTCGCCGGCGGGACGAACGTCCTCTATCGCAACCGTGGAGACGATACGTTCGTCGACGTCTCGGCGGAGTCGGGCATCGCCCACCCGCGCGGTCCCTCCTCGATGGTCTTCGTCCACAGCAACTGGCGGCCGTCCGGCTCGTACGGGATGGGAGCGGCGGCGGCAGACTTCGACAACGACGGCTGGCCAGACATCTACGTCGCCTGCGACAGCGCGCCGAGCCTGCTGTACCGCAACAATCATGACGGCACGTTCAGGGAGATTGCGGTGCCTGCCGGCTGCGCCCTCGACGAGCATGGCGTCGCGCTCTCTGGCATGGGCGTAGGCGTGGGCGATTACGACGGCGACGGCTGGCTCGACATCGTGCGCACGAACTTCTCCGAGCAGGTGACCACACTGTACCGGAACTACGGCGAGGCGTTCGAAGATGCGAGCCTCAGGGCCGGCCTCGGCGTCAACCAGCAGTACCTTGGCTTTGGCGTGGACTTCTTCGACTTCGACAACGTCGGCTGGAAGGACATCTTCGTCGCCAATGGGCACGTGTACGCGCAGCTCGCGAAGCGAAAGCTGCACATCACGTATCGCCAGCCGAAGGTCCTCTACCGCAATCTGGGCAACGGTCGCTTCCAGGATGTGTCGGCGAGCGCCGGCGCGGCGATCCGCGCCCCCAACCTGGGCCGCGGCTGCGCCTTTGGAGACTTCGACAACGACGGCGACGTGGACGTCATCGTGAACAACCTGGATGGACCGCCGACGCTGCTGCGCAACGACGTGAAGAACGAGAACCATTGGATCTCGATCAAATGCGTGGGAACGCGGTCGAATCGATCGGCCATCGGCGCTCGCGTGAAGGTGACCAGCGGCGGCCGCAGCCAAATCGCCGAGGTGATGAGCGGCTCGAGCTACTATTCACAGAACGACTTCCGCCTCCATTTTGGATTGGGCCGCACCGCCAAGGTGGATTCGCTCGAGATCGCCTGGCCGTCCGGTGAGAAGGAGGCGTTCCGAGCGTTGGCCGCG
This sequence comes from Vicinamibacteraceae bacterium, assembly GCA_050742275.1. GTDB lineage: Bacteria > Acidobacteriota > Vicinamibacteria > Vicinamibacterales > Vicinamibacteraceae > WHTT01. The sequence goes on along the minus strand of JBOGIN010000399.1, from coordinate 2,210 downwards.
AATCGAAGGCTCACCATCCAGGAATCGAAGGGGATCATCGCCGACGAGGAAATACGAAAGTGACGAAGGCCTTACCACGAAGAACACGAAGAAAGGAGGACACGAAGAAGAAATCATTTGCCTTTCTTCGTGCTCTTTGTGTCTTCGCGCTCTTCGTGTTCTTCGTGGTGAGATCCTTCGTGTCCTTCGGAGCGACATCCCTTCCCGACGTGCAGTTCACGGACGTCACGCAGAAGCTCCGGATCGACTTCTCGCACGAGAGCTCCGCCACCTCCAGCAAGTACCTGATCGAGACGATGGGCGGCGGCGTGGCGCTCGTGGACTACGACAGTGACGGCCGCTTGGACGTCTTCTTCACGAACGGCGCGAAGATCGACGACCCGCAGCCAGCCGGCCGGCGGCCGGACAAGGCCGACCAGCGATTCTGGAACCGGTTGTACCATCAGAACGAGGATGGCACCTTCACCGACGTCTCGGAGAAGGCGGGTGTGACGGGCATGACGCGGAGCTACTATGGGATGGGCATCGCCGTGGGCGACTACGACAACGATGGCTTCGCGGACCTCTACGTCACGAACTACGACGGCAACATCCTGTACCACAACAATGGCAACGGCACGTTCGCCGACGTCACCAAGCGCGCGGGCGTGGGCGCCAGTGGATGGAGCGCGAGCGCCGGCTTCTTCGATTACGACAACGATGGCGCGCTGGACCTCTTCGTGACGCGCTACGTGGATTGGACGTTCGAGAACAACGGCTCCTGCGGCGAGAAGAAGCCAGGCTACCGCGCCTACTGCCATCCCGACAACTACGAGGGGATCACCAACATCCTGTATCACAACAACGGCGACGGCACGTTTGCGGACGTCTCCGCGAAAGCCGGGATCTCCGACGCGGTGGGCAAGGGTCTTGGGGTCTCGTTTGCCGACTACAACGACGATGGGTTCATGGACGTGTACGTGGCGAACGACTCGGTGCAGTCGTTCCTGTTCGAGAACAACGGCGACGGCACGTTCGCGGAGATCGGGCTGCTGGCTGGCGTCGGATTCAACGAGGAAGGCCGGACGTTTGCCGGGATGGGCGTCGACTTCGCCGACTACGACAACGACGGCCATCCTGACATCTTCGTCACCGACCTCTCGAACGAGCGGTACCGTTTGTTCCGTCACAACGGAGACGGGAGCTTTCGGGATGTGACGCACGCGAGCGGCGTCGGCAGCGCGACGCAGCTGTACTCCGGCTGGAGCGCGCGCTTCTTCGACTACGACAACGACGGTTGGAAGGATCTCTTCGTGGCGCAGTCGCACGTGATGGATACAATCGAGAAGACCTCGCCCAATCTCCGCTACCTGCAGCCGCCGCTGCTGCTGCGGAACGAGTCGGGACGCTTCGAGCGGGTCGAGCCGGGCAAGGTCTTTCAACAGAACTGGGCGGGGCGCGGCGCCGCCTTCGGCGACCTGGACAATGATGGCGACATCGACGTGGTGGTGGGGAACGTAGGCCAAAAGGCCTTCGTGCTGAGGAACGACGGTGGGAATCAACGGCGCTGGCTCGGGATACGAGCCGTGGGCACGCGGTCGAACCGCGACGGCATTGGATGCCGGGTCACGGTGGTGTCGGCATCCGGCTCCACCCAGCACTTCACCATCAACACGGCGGTCGGGTATCTCTCGGCGAGCGACAAGCGCCTGCTGGTCGGCCTCGGCAACGATGCCACGGCAAAGCGCGTCGAGATCCGCTGGCCCTCCGGCCTCGTGCAGACGTTCGACAACGTCGAGGCCGGACAAACTCTGGTAGCAACCGAGCCGGCGGGGGCGACAGAACGCTAGGGGTCAGGGGTCAGGGATCAGGGATCAGACGTCAGTAGGCGTCAGGCGAAAGGCTGATGCCTAATCCCTGATCCCTGCTGACCCCTGACCCCTGACGCCTGACCCCTACTCATAACTCAGAATCACAACTGCCATGATCTCTCGTCGCACGATGTTCGCCCTCATGGCCTGGCCCGCCAGCGCCGCTCTCACGCATCCCGTGCGGTCCATCCACGCCGCGGGCCTCGGCCAGGGCGTCTCCACGCGCGGCGTCAGGCCCCAGCCGCGTGGCACGCCTTCCGGCCGCCCCGTGCTGGCGCGCTTCACAGACATCGCCAAGCAGGCGGGCCTCACGCACCCGATCGTGTACGGCGGCGCCGACACGAAGAGATACATCATCGA
>JBOGIN010000398.1:0-11510 GCA_050742275.1 Vicinamibacteraceae bacterium | reverse complement strand
GGCCGGCGGAACGGGCGTTCGCCCACCAGCGCGGTGTAGCCGCCGATCGCGACGTTCGGGAAGAGCGGGTTGAACTGCGGGCTCACGTTGCTGGCGAGCGATTCGGTCACCGCGGCGTCGAGGCGGGTATACGAGCCCGAGACGCGCAGGTCGCCCAGCCGCGCGTCCGCGGAGAGTTCGACACCCTGTGCCCTGTACGACTGCGAGTTGACGTAGGCGCCCGTACCCACGAGCGCCGCCACGTCCGCAGGCACGCCGAACGACGGAAGCTGGTTGCGGCTGACGAACTCGACGAGGTCGAAGAACTCGTTGTTGAAGTAGCTGGCGCGCACGCGCAGGCGACCGCTCAACAATACCTGCTCGAGACCGACGTCGACGTTCCGCCCACGTTCGGGTCCGATCGCCTCGATACCGTTGCGGTCCGCGATGGCCTGGCCATCCGGTACCGAGAGCAGCAAGCGATAGAGCGACTGGTTGACCGCGGTGGCGCTGGTGGACTTGACGCCCTTGCCGGCGTTGAACGTCAGACGCGTGTCACTCCACGCTGTGTCCGACAACGGCTTCCGCAAGAGCAGCACGAGCGACAGACGCGGGGTATGGCGAGAGGCGTAGCCCTCGATGCGCGCATACCCCAGGCCGGCCGTCACGCTCAGGCGATCGGCAACCGATCCGCGCCCTTCGGCCCAGATCGTGCCATTGTCGCGCGTCGTGGTTGGGTCGGCGTCGGGATCGGTGAACGCCTCTTCGTGCTCGTAGTTGCCGCCAGCGGAAAGCGTCAGGTTTCGGGTCAGTTCGTAGGTCGTCTGCGCGTAGATGCCCCGCCGCGCGGCCCGGCTGTGCGAGTCGTACGGCCCCCAGTCGAGGATGCCGCGGCCCGTCGCCGAGTAGCCATTCGCTCCTCGAATCGTGATCTCATCGCCGACGCCCGTTCCGAAGATCATCTCGCCGCTCGTCGTTGGGTTGATGAAGCGGGCGCGCTGGTCGCTCAGCCCCACGCGCACCGATGCCACCCACGTGTCGGTGACCTGGGTCTGGCCGCCGAAGCCGACGACGTACATCGTGTTCGTCTGCCAGGCATCGTCGGGCGTCCCGAACAGCTTCATGCCGTTCGGCGAGGCATAGTACTTGTCGAGCGATCGCACCGTGGCGCTCAGGTACGTGTTCTGTGCCACGGCGGCTCCGAACCGGCCCGCATAGGTCTTGATGCGGTAGTCGTTGTTCGGCTGATCGTTGTCGGTCCCGAAGTTCGCGAACTCGCTGAAGTAGTCGGCTCGTCCGACGATGCCGCCGATGGACGCCGACTCCTGATGTGTTCCGAGCGTGCCGCCATTCAACCCGAAGCCGAACTGCGGCAGGCGCGTGGCGCCGCGCCGAGTCGTGGCGGCAATCACGCCCGCCAGCGCATCGGGGCCGGCGATGACGCTGTTGGCCTGCCGGAGCACTTCGATCTGGTCGATGCCCGCGAGCGCGAACTGCGCCAGGTCTACACCGCCGCCGATGTCGTTGACCGGCACACCGTCGATGAGGACGCGGTTGAAGTTCGAGTTCCCGCCGCGAATGAAGTCGGACGTCGTCCCACCGCGACCGCCGGTCTGCACGAGCGAGCTCCCGGGAACGAGGCGCAGTGCCTCGATGACGTCCAGCTTCCCGACGGCCTCGAGCGTCTGGCCATCGACGACGCTGACGGCCGCGCCGACCTGCGACGGCAGGACGTCGTTGGCCGCGGCCGTGACGCTGACCGCCGTCTCGAGCGGTCCAAGAGGCAACACGAGGTCGACTCGGACGACACCCGAGCGCCCGACGAACAACAGATCGCTCGTGCGCGTCTGGAAGCCAGACGCGGTGGCCTGGATGCGATGGCGCCCTTCACTCAAGCCGTCGAACGAGAACACGCCTTCCGCGTTGGTCGTTGATGTCGTGACGACGGCGCCATCGCGCAGCAGGCTGACGCTCACGCCGGGAATCGGCGCGTCGAGCGGATCGCTCACCGTGCCGCGAATGCCGCCGGTGGATTGCGCGTGGAGAGGGAGGGGGAACAGGCTCAGTGCAAGGACCGCGCCGAGGACAATCAGAGTGCTCCTGAAACGGGAGCCGGAACGAGCCACGTTGGTAGCCTCCGCGAGCAGCGGCAGACCCACAACAGGCGACGGGACAATGTGCTGGACGGCTCAGCGCCGCGAAGGCCAGGACACCTTTCTGTCACCCGCAGAAAGTCGACCGCGAGAACCTTTGGGTAGGTCTCCTGGCTAGGAGGTGGCAAACGTCGCTCAGTTCGCCAGCGGCTTCACCTTCCCCGGTCGAGTCACCGAGTGGTGTGTTGAAGCCGCGTGCCCTCGCTCACAGTGGCGGGACCGCGCCGGATTTTCACCGGTCTTCCCTGTTATGCCCCACGGGCACCCAAAGACAGACTGTCATCCTACCATGCCCGGAGGCGAGGAGCCGGGCGCGCGGTCGCCTCTGAGCAGGGCCAAGGCCGCCCAGGAGCAGCCAGAATGGTAAGCGGGTGATGCAGCCAGTTGCGGAAATCGTCCCTGCCTCCCAGCCACACAATTTCACCTGTATTTTCAGTCGCTTGCCGGGCAAGTGTTTTTATTGTCGAGCTCCTGGCGCTGAACAGGTCTCGCACGTCCGCACAGCAGCACGTCGACACAGGAGCAAGTCAACTTGACAGTATTCGAACCAACCGGCTAGCGTATCGTTGCTCTACGGGGTGCGTCGGCATCGTCGCCGAAAGGGCTAGGCCCGCCCGCTGAAACCATCAGCAGCGCACCTATGCCTTCTATCGAGACCTACCGGAAACAAGCCAAGCTGTTGGTTCGCTGGCATCGCGAGCGCAACTATTCGATCGGCGAGAAGGTCCGCCTTCTGGAACGCTATCGCCACCTCACCGATGCCGAAGTCCTCGAGATGGCCATACCACTGACACTCGCCCAGGAGATCGTGGCGGTGGAGGCTGGCTTTCGAGATTGGGCTGCGCTCAAGGCGGGGACTGGCGGCCGCACGCAGCCTTCGCCCGTCGATGCCATCGGGCCGATCGTGATTGGCGCCGTCCCGATATTGTTCGTACGCGACGTTGCCGCGGCAGCGGCCTTCTACGAGGGAAAGCTCGGCTTCCACATTGATTTTCTCCACGGAAAACCACCCTTTTACGGTTCAGTGTCGCGCGATCGTGCGTGCCTTCACTTGCGGTTCGTCCATCAGACCAACTTCGCCGAACTCGCCGCGCGCGAAGGCTCGCTGATCCTGGCCACGATCGAAGTAGCAAATGTGAAAGCGCTCTTCCAGGAATATGAGGCATGCAGTGTGGATTTCCCCCAGCGGCTCGTCAGACAGCCGTGGGGCGGCCTCGACTTCCACGTGCGGGATCCTGACGGAAACGTCATCTCGTTCGTCCAATACAGGCGACGCGCGCAGGCTGAGGAGGGGCACCTGTTGACCGATGCTCGCGACTGATACGTTCCTTCGTCTGTGCCGCGCACGCGACCGGTTGCGCGAAGCGCACGATTCGCCGCTCACCGTCAAGGCAGTTGCGCGCGAATCCGGCATGTCTCCATTTCATTTCATCCGGCAATTTACAGCACTCTTCGGCACGACACCGCACCAGTTCCGTATTCAAGCGCGCATTGATCGCGCGAAGTATCTCCTCGTCCTTGGCGACGATTCGGTCACCGACATCTGCACGGACGTCGGGTTCTCGAGTCTCGGCAGGCTAAAGTGATGTTTAGCGGTACACTAAACGTCGGTTTAGAAATTGTCAACCGCCGATGCCCGGACGACGCCAGAAGGTCACTGACAATGAGGTGTTCGCGGCCGCTCAGCGCGCGATGAGTCGGCGCGGTCCACACGAGCTCACCCTCGCCGACATCGCTGGCGAGGCTGGCGTCACGCCTGGCCTGCTCGTGCAGCGCTTCGGCAGCAAGCGCGGCCTCTTCGAGGCGTTGTCCGCACGCTTTGCCGGTAGTGCCGGCCCAATCTTCGCGGAACTGCGAGCGGCTCACCGCAGCCCGCTCTCGGCACTGCGGGCCTACGCGGCCTGCATGGCGGACCTCGCGCCGACACCCGAAGGGCTCTTGCGAAACCTGGCCTATCTGCAGCTGGACCTCGCCGATAACGTCCTGCGCGGGCATCTCGTCGAGAATGCACGTGCGACGCGCCACGAGATCGAGGCGCTGCTCGAGTCGGCGGCGTCGGCCGGCGAGTTGCGGCGCGCCGTCGACGTGTGCTCGCTCGCGCGCACCGTGGAGGTTGTCATTGGCGGATCGCTGATGTCGTGGGCGACGTACCGCGAAGGGAAGGCAGTCGACTGGATCGCGCGGGATCTCGAAGCCCTGTTGGCGCCATGGCTGCGGCGCCCTCGCGCGAGAGGAGTGACCGCGTCAGGAAGGAAGCGCCGCGTCGTGAAGGGACGTCGGCCTGTTCCACGCGACTGACTCGGCAGCGTTTCGTCGGACGTCTCGATTTGACGAACGTCTGCGTTTCGTCTTACGAGGAGCCCTGTCCGAAGTGTGTACGCACATTTCGGACGGCTCGGGAGGTCTTGCGATGGAACGCCTGAATCCGCGGTGACTTGGGAGGGCGCACCCTCACAGGGCGGTGACCAGCCAGTTCCGAATCCGTCCCGAACACGACTTGCGCGAGGCATCGGCCTTCAGAACCGGTCGAAGACGCGACGACAGGTGCCCGGGTGGGATTCCCGGGCCCCTCAGATGGCGCAACCCGTCGTGCCGACATCAGCCCCGCCGCGCTGCCTCGATGGTGGCGACGTCGATCTTCTTCATCGGCATCATCGCCTCGAAGGCACGCTTTGCCTCACCGCCACCAGCCGCAAGCGCCTCAGTTAGCGCGCGCGGGGTGATCTGCCAGGAGAGGCCCCAGCGGTCCTTGCACCAGCCGCACTGACTTTCCTTGCCGCCATTGCCGACGATCGCGTTCCAGTAGCGGTCCGTCTCTTCCTGATTGTCCGTCGCGATCTGGAAGGAAAAGGCCTCGCTGTGCTTGAACTCCGGGCCGCCGTTGAGACCGAGACAGGGAATGCCCAGAACGGTGAACTCCACCGTCAGCACATCGCCCTCCTTGCCGCTCGGGTAGTCACCGGGCGCCTCGTGAACAGCGGTCACTTCACTGTCCGGAAAGGTGGCGGCGTAGAAGCGCGCGGCCTCATGGGCGTCCTTGTCGAACCAGAGGCAGATCGTGTTCTTTGGCTTCATGTTCGTATGCTCCTTGTGCTTGGCTTCGGCGAGTATATGCAAGTTTTGGCCAGCTTGACCGACACCCAGCCAAGCTCTTCTGACATTCCTCGCAAGCTATCTACCGGCGCGGCGCGCGACTCGCATCGATCCGCTGGTGGCGTTGCGCACGGAATGAGCGGGCCCCTACCGACGCTACTGTCCGAAATCTGCAGGCATATTTCGAGCGACGACGCGGTGAACCGCCCGATCAAGATCTTCCTCGCGCTGGCGGCCTACGGCTTCGGCGTGCGCCGGGGCGCCGGCGCCGACCCCGTGGCGGGGTTGTACTGCGGATGCGTTTGCAGGGTGGGATTGTCCGTCGGCGTGAACGTCATGCGTTCGCCGCTGCGCACCCACGCGGTCTGAGCCATGTCGCGCAGCAGCGCCGCCGCGCGCGTGATCTGGCGACGGACCAGCGCCCGCGCTTCCGCGTTGGCCGCGTCTGCCAGGGCTCCCGACTTGTCGAGCCGATAGACCTGCTCGACATGCTGGCTGGCATCGTCGAGGTGCGCGATGACCGCATCGAACGGATCGGCGAGCACCACGGCGGCCGGCACGTCCTTCTGCACGTCGTCCGCGGTGAGCTGCATCAGCTCCACGAACCGCGACTCGAACCGGCCGTGGATCCGCGCGTCGGTTGCGTAGCCCTTCGGGTTCGGCCCCTGCCAGCCGTCGTGATGGATGGTGTCGTGCAGCGGCTGCGCGCCATCGCCGATGTAGTGACCGAGGCGGCCGAGATACGACGCGATCTCGAGCTCGACGAGACGCGTGTCAGCCCCTTTCTCGCGCGCGGCGCGATAGCGCCGCATGCCGGTGATCATCCGCTCGTAGCTTTCGACGGCCGCGTACGGCAGCGTCCCGGTCCAGCGCACGTTGGTCCGCGCGGCCGCCTGTTGATCACCGGCCGCCACCAGGCGACGGTGCTCCTTGTCGAGCGCGAGCACGAACTCGTATCGCGACCGCGGCACGTCCGCGTTCTTCATGAACGCGAACTGCTCGCGGAACCAACCGTGGTTCGGGTCCTCGAGGATCTTGAGGAACGGCTCCGACGACGCGCGCCACGAGTCCGGAATGGTCGCCAGGTAGACGATCCAGTCTTCGTGCGCGTGGAGAAATGATGGGCCGTCGTCGGGGATGGCCCGGACGGCCACCCGATTCACGGTCTGGTGGCCGCGCTCGCCCCAGGCGGCGAGCCGGACCGTGCAGGCGAGTACGGCGAACAGGGCAATGAGCAGCGCACGGCGCATCGGTCCTCCCTCAGAAGCTGACGCGGGCGCCGAGCTGGACGTAGCGGCCCGGCCGCGTGGCCGTGATGCGCCCGAAGTCCGCCGCCCCCTCCCGGCTGACGACGCCGGTCGCATTCAGGCGATTGAAGACGTTCTCGGACTCGATGAGCAGCTCCAGCGCCCGGGCCCCGCCGAGACCGAAGCGCCGCGACACGCGCAGGTCGGTCTGGACGAAGTTCGGCAGTCGCGCACTGTTGCGGCCGGTTCCCGGCAGCCGGTCATTGAGGACGAGGTCGTCGTTCAGATCGAGGCCCGCCTCCGGGCTGAACGGGAAGCCGCTGCCGTAGAACGTCGTCCCAGAGAACTGCAGGCCATTCAGAAAGCGTAGGCCGGACGAGAATTTCGGCGCAAACGACCACTGGGCCGACACGGTGTGCGGTTCGTCGAGGTTGTTGGGCCCCCAGTCGCGCTCGAGGTCGCTCGGGTCCATCTGCGTGCCGCCGGTCAGGTCCCCGTTGCTGCGCGCGCGGGAGTAGCCATAATTGAAGCTGAACTGCAGGCCGTTGTCAAAACGACGCCGCACCGAGAGGTCGAGGGCGTGGTAGTTACTGCGCGCACCGCTTGAAACGAGGTTGATGGCGCGGAACTGACTGTTCGGCCGGCCGGCCGCTCCCGAGTAGATCGGGCGGCCGTCCTCGAGCTGGCCAACCGGCTCGGGCAAGTTGACGTCGCGCGTGTAGGGGGCATTCCGATGTCCCCAGAAGCTGTAGCCCACCGTCACCGACAGATCTCGCGTCAGCTCGCGCGACACCTGGATGCCCGTGTTGTGGGCATGCATGATCTGGAAGCTCTCGTCGAAGGCCACGATGCTCGGCACGATCGAGAACGAGGGGTCGGCTTCCGCCAGCAGGTGCGGGTACACCGGCGCACGCGGGTCCGTGCCCTGCACCTCGTAGCTGAGCAGGCGCGTGCTGCGCTGCGCCGCGTTGGTGGCCAGGTTGAGACCGGGGGAGTCGTAGTAGATTCCGTAGCCGCCGCGCACGACCGTGTCCTGGCTCTCGCCGGGGATCCACGTGAAGCCGAACCGCGGTGCGATGTTGTTCGTGTCCGTGTTGATCGAGCGAGACAATGCGTAAGGCGCGCCAGGGTCGAGCGTCGGGAACAGGAGCAGCTCGTAGCGCAGACCGGCGTTCAGCGTCACGCTCGGCCCGACGCGCCACTCGTCCTGCGCGAACACGTTGAAGAAGCTGAAGCCCAGTGACACTGACGGATTGCCCAGGTCCTGCGCGAGCTGCGTGTAGGCGTAGGGCCGCCCGGTCGCCGGGTCGATCTCACCGATCACCGTGCGCAGGTACTGATCGAGGGGTGATACCGCGCCGCGGCCGCCCGCAGCCGGCAGGCCGCTGAAGGTGAACGCGCGTGCCAGCCCGCTCGTCGGCTCGTTGATCGTCGACTGGTAGTTGATCCCGGCCTTGAACGTGTGCGCGCCGCGCGTCGCCGTCAGGTTGTCGGTGAGCTCCAGGCTCGCCTCATGCGATGTGCTCGCGGAGGCCGGATTGCAGCCGAAGTTGGCGACACCGTCGATGTTGATCTGCGCGCCGTCGGGGCCGCCCTCGCAGGGACGTGTGTTCCACGTGTTCCTGACGTTGAAACCCACCCGCACCTCGTTGAGCAGGGTCGACCCGAGCACCGAGGCGAGCTGGCCCCCGATGCCGTTCATCCGGTCCTTGTAGATAGTGCCGCGGCTGAGGGTATTGAGGCCGCTCCCGCCGCCCGGCTGCCTGTTCGTGAAACGGTTGTAGCGCACGAAGCCGTTGTTGGCGTCGTTCAGCCGATAGTTCACCTTGACGCTCGGCGTGTGGAAGGTCTCGCCGTTCGTGTCGTCGAGCTCGGAGGCCGGCAGTCCTAACGCCTCGATGGCCGCGGGCGTGATCGTGACCGGGCTCACGTTCTCGTACGGGTTGAACTCGTAGTTGGCGAAGAGGAAGAGGCGGTCGCGCAGGATCGGGCCGCCGACGTTGCCCTGCACCATGTGCCAGGTCTGTTCCCGCGTGGTTGCGGCGAGCGGCGGCCGCGCGATCCAGGAGCTGGGCCGGATCATCCCCATGGCCGAGCCGCGGAACTGGTTGGTGCCGGAGCGCGTGATGACGTTGATGACGCCACCGGCGGCGCGCCCGAACTCCGCAGAGTAGGCGCCGGTCATGAGCTGCATCTCCTCGACGTTCTCGGGCGTGGTGATGACGAGACGGATCTGCCGGCTGCCGTTGCGCGACGTGTTGTCGATGCCGTCCATGTACCACTGCATGCGGTTCGCGCCGCCCACGACGAAGTTCGTCGTGCCGAACCCGGTGCTCGGGCGACCCTTCACGCCTGGGCCGATCAGGTGGAAGTTGTAGACGTTGCGGGACGTGATCGGCAGCGTCCGGACCGCCTCCTCCGGCAGGACCTCACCCGCCACGGCCTGGCTGGACATCACCATCGATGCGTCAGCCGTCACGTCCACCGTTTCGCTGGCGCCGCCAACGGTGAGCGCCATGTCCACGCGTGCCTGCTGGCCGGCGCTGAGGCGGATCCCGGTCTGCCGGTACTCGGCGAATCCCGGAGCGGTGACCAGCACTTCGTACTCCCCCACTTGAAGTAGAGGAAACCGGTAGTAACCCTCCGCGCTCGTCGTCGCGGTGCTGACCAGACCTGTCCTGAGGTTTGTGGCGACGAGGGTGGCGCCAGCGACGGATGCCGCGCTGGGATCTCGAACGACGCCTTCGAGCGCGCCGTCAGTAGCGTTGCTTTGTGCGAACAGGGGGAGCGGGCCAAAGAAAATAAGGACCAGGCAGACAATCAGTGAACGAAACCGCATCAATGACCTCGAGAGTGTGGGTGAACGGGATGAGTCGACAGCGCAAGAACGGGATGAAAGGTATCGACTCGGCGTTTCGCACACGTGAACGACGCACAACGATGACGTAACTTTCGTCCGTTTGATTCGTCACTCGCCGCGTCGATCGAGGCCGTGATGCGGTGCAGGGCGATCCCGGACTCCCTCAGACGTTGATGGGAGTTGACTGGAGCGCCCTGGCTTCTGTAGAATTCCCATCAATTACTGATGGGACTAACGAACGCGCCCTCTGATCTCCTTCCCGGCACGCTCGAGCTCCTCATTCTGAAGGCACTCGCGCCCGGCGCCAAGCACGGTTACGGCATCGTCGAGCACCTGCGCCGGGCGTCGGACGACATGCTGAACGTCGGGGAGAGCGCGTTGTATCCCGCGCTGCAGCGGCTGCTGCTCGAGGGGTGGGTGAAGGCCGAGTGGGGCACGTCGGAGAACAACCGTCGCGCGCGCTACTACACGCTGACCGCTGCCGGCCGTCGTCAACTGGTGGCCGAACACGCGGAGTTCGACCGCATGGTCGGCGCGATCCAGCGCGTGCTCGCGTCCACATGAGCCCCTGGCCGGCCATCGAGAGATGAAAGGGTCCGCCTCATGAGCACGCTCCTTCGCCGCCTGCTGTACGTGCTCCGCGGCTCGCGTCACGACGCCGATCTTCGTGACGAGATAGAGTCGCACCGCGCTCATCGTCAGGACGCGCTCGAGCGTGACGGTCTCGAGCCCGACGCCGCAGCGCGGGCGAGCCGGCGGGCGATGGGCAACGTGACCCTCGCTGTGGAGGACGCACGAGATGTGTGGGCAATGCGTGCGGTCGACGGTCTGTGGCAGGACGTCCGGATCGCCATTCGCGGGCTGCGCAAGAGCCCGGGGTTTGCGGACGTGGCCATCGCCACCCTGGCGCTCGGCATCGGCGCGAACACAGCAATCTTCTCGATTTTCAACAGCCTCGTCCTGCGTCCGCTGCCCGTCAGGGATCCAGGCCGTCTCGCGGTGCTCACGGACGGATCGTGGTCCTACCCCGTCTGGAAGGAGATCAGCGCGCGCCAAGCCGAGCTGTTCGATAGCGCCTTCGCCTGGTCGGACCAGAGCTTCGATCTGTCGCGTGGTGGGCGGACCGAGCTCGTGGATGGCGCGTACGTCAGCGGCCGCTTCTTCGATGTGCTCGGCGTGTCGGCCGTCCGCGGCCGCATGCTCACGTCCGGCGACGATGGCCGCGTCGCGCCAGAGGGTCCGGTTGCTGTCATCAGCCACCGCTTCTGGCGGCGGCACTTCGCTGGCGCCGACGACATCGTGGGACGTCCGCTCGAGGTGCAAGGCCTTTCCGTCACCATCGTCGGCGTGATGCCGTCCGGGTTCTTCGGCGTCGACGTCGGGCGGATGGCGGACGTGTTGATCCCGTTCGCCGCCGAGCCGCTCATTATGGGCGGTGAAAGCCGGTTGGCGAGCGGCGGCTCGTGGTGGCTCGAGGTGATGGTGCGCCTGAAGCCCGGGCAGAGCGTCGAACAAGCCAACGCGGCGCTTCGAGGCGTGCAGCCGCAGATCCGCGCCGCGACGTTGTCTGGTTGGCTGGAAGGAGGTGGGCAGGCCGCGCGCTATCTGATCAATCCGCTCACGCTGGCGCCGGCCGCGACCGGCAACTCGCCGCTGCGCGCGCGCTTCGAGACGCCGCTCTCCGTGATGGTCGTGGCCGTGGGACTGGTGCTGCTCGTCGCCTGCGCGAACATCGCGAGCCTGCTGGTCGCGCGCGCGCTGGCCCGGCGGCGCGAGCTCAGCGTGCGCCTGGCACTCGGCGGCTCGCGCTGGCGCTTGCGCGCCTGCTCCTCATCGAGAGTGTGCTGCTGGCGGCGGCAGGCGCGGGGCTCGGGCTGGCATTCGCCGCGTGGAGCAGCTCGGTCGTCGTGCAGCAATTGAGCACGTGGGAGAGCACCGTGGCGCTGGACCTCACCCTCGATCGACGTGTGCTCGCGTTCACGGCGATCCTCGCCTGTCTCTCGGCGATTGTAGCTGGCGTCGCGCCCGGCCTCGGCCTCAGGGACATCGCCGCCGGCGAGGCGCTCAAGGACGCAGAGCGAAGCGTCACAGGCGATCGCCGCTTCGCCGTGCGCGGCACGCTCGTCGTTGCGCAGGTTGCGGTGTCGCTCGTGCTGGTCGTGGCGGCCGGGCTCTTTC
>JBOGIN010000397.1:0-5261 GCA_050742275.1 Vicinamibacteraceae bacterium | reverse complement strand
GCCGTGCGCCGATCGCGTCGTCCTGATCTCACCGAGGACGCCCCGCTCTTTTCGGTCCGCGCAGGCCGGCGGCTCAATCGGCACACCATCGACCAGGTGTTTCGGCAGCTGGTGCCACGCCTCCACCTGGCGATCGCCGCCGACGCGTCAATGCCGCGGGTGCACGACCTACGTCATAATTCCGGCACTCGGATTATTCCGTCAACCGACACGCTGACGGAGGAATTCCCGGGGGATCGCGCGATTGCGGCCTTCTCGCTGGCGGCATAATCAGATCAGAGCGTGTTCAGGAAGGCTAAGACGCGGTCGCTGGGCCGATAGCGAGTAGGGCGGGCCCGTGTCGCCGTCGTTCTCGCCAAGGCCTGTTCTTTGAGCTGCATGTCGGCCTGCAAGTACATCGAGGTCGTTTCCACGTGTTCATGGCCTAACCAGAGCGCGATCACCGACCGATCGACGCCATGGTGTAACAGGTCCATCGCGAGCGAATGCCTCAGCGAATGAAAGGTCACGCGTTTCTTGGTCAAGGAGGGACACTGACGACGCGCGACCCGCAGATGCTTGTTGAGCAGATAGGCCAGCCCGTCGTGCCCCAAGGCCTGCCCCTGCGTGGTGGGAAAGAGCGGATCGGACGGCTGGCCTTGACGTTCTCGTAACCACCGGCGCAGCACGGTGAGCGTCTCTTTCCGCAGGGGCGTGCAACGTGCCTTGCGGCCTTTGCCCACGCACTGCACGTGGGCGCCGGGGCCCCACACGAGGTGCTCGCGGCGCAAGCCGATGACTTCGGCCGCGCGCAGTCCCGTTTGCACCGTCAGGAGTAGCAGCGCGCGATCGCGCCGCCCGCTCCAGGTCGTCAGGTCCGGTGCCGCCAGGAGCGCATCGATTTCCACCAACGTGAGGAAGCCGATGGGTCGACGCACGTAGCGTTTGCTCGGCATCGCCAGCACGCGCTGCGCCACGGCGCTGTACTCCGGCGCCTGCCACGCGACGTAGCGGAAGAACGAATGGAGGGCGGCGAGGCGCACATTGCGACTGCGCGCGCTGTTGGCGCGGTCGTGTTCCAGATGGTCAAGGAACCTGCCGAGGAAGACCGTGTCGAGATCCTGGACGGTCACCTGCGAGGGCGCTTTGTGCAGTCGCTGCTGCGCATACTGCAGCAGCAGGCGAAAGGTCTCGCGATAGCTGGCGATGGTGGCGGGACTGGCCTGCCGCTGTCGCATCAGGCGATCCAGGAAGAACGACTCCAACAGCACGGGAAAGGGGCTGGCTCCCGTCATGGCCGCGCCCTCCGCTCGGATCGCTCCACCCGGGTGAGCGCGGCGCGCAATAACGGCGGGGTCGCTGTCAGATACCACTGCGTGTCCGTGATGTGGGCGTGTCCCAGATAGGTGGACAGCGCTGGCAGATGCCGCTCGACATCGATCCTGCGGCGATACCACCGAAGGAGGGTCTCGATAGCCAGCCGGTGGCGCAAGCCATGCAGCACAGGTCCGTGCGCGTCCTCGGGCGCGCGCAGGCCGATCTGGCGCGACACCTTGACGAACGTCCAGCGCAGCATGTCATACGTGATCCGGGTTCCACGATCCGAGAGAAAGAAGTGGGGACTGGCGGGCGTGCGACACAGACGATTCCGCCGCCGGGCGTACGCCGCCAAGGCGCGTTGCGTGGACGCGTGCACCGGGACGTAGCGGGTCTTGCCGAACTTGCTGTCCCGAATGGTCAGCACGCCGTGGACGAGGTCCACGTCGTGACGATGCAGCTGCAACGCCTCATTGGCTCGCAGCCCGGTCGCGGCGTACACCCCGAAGAGCGTGGCGTAGGTGTGCGGCCGTAGGCCGATCGTGGACGGTAACTGCCGGGCCGCCGTGATCAGCCGGAGGATCTGCTCGTCCGTGTAGAGCGTCGGTGCCACGCGCCGGTACGCATAGGGCAGGAGGTCCGGCGGTGGCACCACCGTCCGCGGATCGCTGGCGTGGCAGTACTGCGCGAAGCGACGCACCATCCCCAAGCGGTTGGCCCACTGGGCGGGCTGGGCCTGGGCCGGCTGCGTCGCCCACCGCAGGGCCAGGTCCCTGGTGATGTACTCGGCCTGCGCCTGTTCGGCGAACTCGACGAATCGTCGCAACAAGCGGCCCGGCAGGCGCAACTGGTGGCCCAGCGCGCGCCGGACCGCGAGATACTCCTCAAGGGCGGGGCGCAACGCGCTCATGACGCACCTCCCATCCACGGCAGGGCGATACGACGCAGCGCGTCGAGGTCGAGCTTCGCGTAGATCTGCGTCGTCGTCGGTTGCCGGTGCCGCAGCAGGTGGCCAATCTCGCCCAGCGACGCCCCGCGGCACAGTACGGCGGTCCACCTCCTGCGCGCTGGTGTCGACATCACGACGATCAGTCACTGGCTCGGCCACGCCAATGTCACGACGACCAATCGCTACGCGACCGTCGATCTCGACATGAAGCGCAAGGCGATTGAGCAGGCCCGGCCGACGGACTTCGGCACGTCAGGGCCAGCGCTGTGGCGGACCGACGCCTCGGTGCTGGCGTGGTTGGAGAGTCTGTGAGCGACGGATCAGTAATGTGGAGTCATGGTCGTCGAAATCGTCGGCCGCGGATGCGCCCGGCGTCCGGGACTTCACATTTCTGATCGCTCACCATTAATCGATGGCGAGGAGGCTGGGCCGCAGGCATGTGCGGAGTCGCCGCTGCAGGGCGCGGGCGGTGTCTTGACTGGTCAGGTCGAGGATCAGATCGGCGGCCGTGAGCAGGCGCGCGGAGTGCCCGGCGAGGATGGCCTGGTGGACGAGATTCTTGGCGAGCATCGTCTTGCCGAGGCCGTGCGGCGCCACGATGATCACGTTTTCCCGCTGGGCGAGAAAGTCGAGCGTGAAGACGCGCTCGACGGTCGGGCGATGGATCTGCGTCGGCCAGGCCCATTCGAAATCCGCCAAGGCCTTGTAGCGACCGAGCCGGGCGTCCTTGAGCCGTCGCTCGACGCGCTGGTGCAGCCGCGCGGCCAGCTCGGCCTGGACCAACTGCTCGAGCAGGACGGTGGGACTCCACCGCTTCTGCGTGGCGCGGGCGATCAGATCGTTGAGCTCGGCGGCCGTGTGGGCGAGACCGAGTTGCCGGAGCTGATCACTCAGCGTCGTCGGGATCAGGTCGAGTGAGGGCATCGTAGCTCTCCAAGCGATGGGGCGTGACGTCGAGTGTGCGGACGCCCGGATGGTCGGGCAGGACGAGGCGCAGCGGCGGTTTCTGGCGCCGCTGGCGGCGGTGCTGCTCGAGCAGATGCGCGATGGTCCCGGCGCCGAGCGCGTCGGTCTCGAGCGCGCGGGCGACGGCCGCCGCGAGTTCCTGCGGCCCGTAGTCGTCGAGCAGCGCGAGGAGCCGCGCGGTGTGGGCGCGCAGTGACTCGCCGCGGGCCGCCAGGCGCTCGAAGAGCGTCGCGATCGCGGGCACGGCGAGGCGCAACCGGTCACGCGCACTCGACGGATTGGCCTGTCGGGTGGCGGCGATCAGGCCGGCGACGTGAGCCTCGTGTTCGATCGTCTGGCCGGTGTCGTAGCTCCGCGGGTGGCGCGTGATTTCCTCGGCGCCGGCTACGAGCCGCACCGTCGTCGCACTGGCGAGCAGCGTCAGCGGCCGGCGGACGTGGGTGTGGGGAATCGAGTAGGCATTGCGATCGAAGCGCACGTACGGCGTTTTGCCCGACGCCACGGTGCGCATGACGTCGGTCTCGAAGGGATGGGCCGGTAACGGCAAGAGGCGCGGCTGCTCGTCGGCGAAGACGTCGGCGACGGTGCGGTCGCGCTGGTCCGGATGGGGCCGCCGGTGCGCGACTTCTTCGCGCCACTGCCGAAACTGGGCGTTGAGATCGTCGACGTCCGCAAAGGTACGAGCGGCAAAGAAGGCATGGCGGAGGTAATGGATCTGCCGTTCAATCTTGCCCTTCTCATTGGCGCGGTACGGCGTGCAGGGCCGCGGGGCAAAGTGATAGTGGCCGGCGAGTTCCAGCAACCGCGGATGAAAGCGAATGGCGCTGCCCGCGCGTTCCAGCACCGCCGTGCGCAAGTTGTCGTACACGAGCGTGCGCGCGGATCCGTGAAACGCCAGGAAGGCCTCGACGTGTCCGCGCAAGAAACTTTCGAGCGTTTGGTCGAGGGTGAAGAGCGCGAAGAGGGCGCGCGAGTACGACAGGACCATCACGAAGCCGGAGAGCGGCCGGACGCCGCGGCCGATCTGAATCGACCCGAAAGCGCCCCAGTCAACCTGGGCTTCCTCGGCGGGTAGGGTTACTAGGCGCCGGTAGACCGTCGGGGGCGCGGCCGGCCGGATCGTCCGCACGATCCGGCGGAGCTGCACGACCGACCCCGTGTAGCCGCGCGCGCGGACCATCTCGAAGAGCCGCGTCGCCCGCAGCCGCGGATGCTGCGCGAGCGTGTCGTGGATCAATGGCAGGTAGGGATCGAGCGCGCTCGCGCGACAGGTACCGCGTCGGACGGTCCGGGTGTCGTGCGCGATCGCGGCGCGGACGGTCTCATGGTGGACGCCGAGGGCGTCGGCGATCGTGCCGACCTTCCAGTGCTCGCCGAAATAGAGGCGGCGAATCTCGGCGTGCTGCTCGGGCGTGATCATGGCGGTGCTCCGGAGACACGGGACGGACGCGCCAGGGCGGTGGAAGGAGCCAGGCGCTTTCCCGGCCACAGACCATGCATCGCGACGCGCCCGCCAGGGGCGCGGTCGGCACCACATCCGTCGCCGTGTCCGCGGAGAGTGTGGCGGGCGGCGCCGCAGGGCGGGAAGTCTGATCCCTCACGCGCGCCCGGTACGCGCGCTGGTGGTCGCGATGATCGAGGCGGCCTTCGGGGCTCTGGCGATGCCGTCGACGGGCGGCACGGACGGACACCTGCCGGGCGGCCGTGCGACACCGGGGCGAGCAGTACGCCTGGCCGCGATCACACGACGGGCAGATCGCAAACAGGCCGTGACAGCGTCGGCAGATTCTTTGGCGAAGCGGCGCGTCCACGCAGTCGGAGCGGCAGCCGCTGCCGACTGGACACGACGCGCAGACTCATGGCACAAGAGACACGACTGGCTCGGTCCGTCGGAGCATCGAGGCGGTCACCGAGGGTCTGGAGGTATCAGCTCCAGGCCCTCACCTCATTCGCCGCAGGCCGCAGCGTACGTGACCACCGCCCGATCGTTCAAACCCCGGAGGGCTATGGACGCTGACGCGGCTGTGGACGCCCAGACCGCGCCCACAGC
>JBOGIN010000396.1:0-2729 GCA_050742275.1 Vicinamibacteraceae bacterium | reverse complement strand
CCGCAGCAAGGGGCGCGCGCGCCGCTGCAGTTCGCCGCCAACGGCGTGAGGCCCGCCCAGAACAACTATCTCCTCGACGGCATCGACAACAACACGAGCAACGTCGACTTCCTGAGCGGCGTGGCGTATGTCATCAAGCCGCCCGTTGACGCGGTGGACGAGATCAAGATGCTGACGAGCTCGTACAGCGCCGAGTACGGCCGTGCGGGCGGCGCCGTGATCAACACGACGCTCAAGTCGGGGACGAGCCAATTTCACGGCAGCGCGTGGGAGTTCCACCGTAACGAACAGCTCAACGCCAACGACTTCTTCGCCAATGCGGCGGACCTCGAGAAAGGGGATTTCCTCGCGAATCAGTTCGGCTTCACGGCGGGTGGACCGTTGTTCGGGAAGAACACGTTCTGGTTCGGCGACTATGAAGGAAACCTCATCGAGGAAGCCAACACCTGGGTGAGCAGCGTGCCCACGGCCGCGCAGCGCGCCAGCGGGTTCAGCGACTTCTCCGATCTGCTTGCGCTCCAGAGCGGCGCCGTGGGGCCGGACATCCTCGGCCGCTCCTTCGCACGCGGTACGCCCTTCGACCCGGCGACCACCCGGCAGCTCCAAGCAGGGCAGATCGATCCGGTCACGGGGAGGGTCGCCACCACGACCGGCTATGTTCGCGACGCGTTTCCAGGCAACAGAATCCCGGCGAACCGTTTGAATGCGGATGCGCGCCGGCTGATGGAGCTCTATCCCGAGCCGAATCAGCCAGGATTGACCAACAACCACGTGGTCAACCGGACCAACACGTTTGACACGCACTCGTTCGACATCCGCGTCGACCACAACTTCAGCGAGAACGATCGCTTCTTCGTGCGCTACAGCTTTTCGGACAACGAGAAGGTGCGGCCGCCACCCTTCGACGGCGTTGGGGACGGCGGTGGCTTCAACGAGGGCACTGAGACCGTCCGTACCAACGGTCTCGCCGTGAGCCACACCCACATGTTCTCGCCCACGCTCATCAACGAGGCACGTCTGGGCGTCAGCCGCGAGCACACCAACCGGCTCCAACCGAACGGCAACGACACCAGCGATATCCCGGGCCAATTCGGCATCGACGGCATCCCGCAGTTGCCCGGAAACGGCGGTCTGCCCACGCTCCAAATCTCAGAGTTCAGGGATCTTGGCCATGTCGGCTGGGTCGTCAGCGAGCGATTCAGCAACACCGTGCAGCTCAGCAACAACCTCACGAAGGTGTATAAGTCGCACACCTTCAAGGGCGGCTACATGTACCAGGACATCTTCTTCGGCTCGACACAGCCGCCCTTCGCGCGTGGCACGTACAACTGGGACGGCCGCTACACGTCGTTGGTCAACGAACGTGACGGGTCCACTGCCCGCGCTCAGTTCCTTCTTGATCCGATCCCATCGCTCGTGCCTGGCGGAGTCGACGTCGTGGGCGGCCTGAATCAGATTCAGGTATCTCCGTTCGGTGACGTCGACGCCTTCAAGAGCTATCACGGGGCCTACGCGCAGGATAGCTGGCGGGTGTCGTCCAAACTCACCGTCAATTACGGCGTGCGCTGGGATTACTTCAGCCGGGAACAGGAAGAGGAATGGGAGCAGTCCAACATGGTTCCCGGACCACCCGCGCAATATCTCATTCCAGCGAGATGGCGCGACCAGCCGCTTTCGCAGAGCTTTCTCGACAATCTTGCCAAGGACGGTATTGAGCTCGTGTACACCGACGATCTCGGGAGCGGGTTGGGCGAGATGCCCAAGACCAACTTCGCGCCTCGACTCGACGCCGCGTATCAGATCACCGACAAGCACGTACTGCGCGCCGGCTACGGCCTCTTCTACGGCGCCTTCGAGAACCGCGGCGGCAATCCCAGCCTGGGGTACAACTATCCCTTCCAGTTCACGTTGAACCATCAGGCGGGGAACGACGTCGCACCGAACCGGCTCCCCGATGGATCGGTGGCCACGCTGGACGCGCGCACACACATCGTCCTGGATCCGCTCACCGTGAGCGCCGACGGCCTATCGATGCGTGGTGTCGAGTTCGACTACGAGACGCCGCGTTATCACAACGTCAACGTGACGTTGCAGTCGCAGCTCGGCGACCATCACTCCGTCGAGGTGGGCTATGTGGGGACGCGGGGGCGGCACCTCGAGACGTTCACCGGCATGAACAACGTCCAGCAGCTCTTGCCGCCGGGCGAGGATCCGCAGCCGTATGTCGCCTGGCCGGACTTCGCCCGCGGCTCGCTGCTGATCCGCACCGTCGGTGTGAGCGATTACGATTCGCTGCAGCTCAAGTTCGAGCGCCGGTGGCACAATGGCTTGCAGTTCCTCTTGAGCTACACGCTGAGCGAAGCGACGACCAACGCGGGGGACTCGCTCTCGGGCGGCGGCGTCGGCCCTCTCCGCGCGTCGGACGTCATCGGATGGGATCTCGAGAACGACATCGGTCGTTCCTCGTTCCACACGCGGCATGCGCTCGTCTTCAGCGGCAACTACGAGCTCCCGGGCCGCGGACCGATTCTCGGCGGTTGGCGCGCCAACTGGGTCTTCTCGCTCTACAGCGGCCAGCCCCAGACGATCGGCTGCTCGGTGACGACCGGCGCCGGCACCGGCTGCTACGCGCTGGTCGTCGGCGATCCCTACGCCGGGAGCAACGACGTCAACCAGTTCTACAATCCGGAGGCCTTCGCCAATCCGGAGACGGTGGCGACCATCGGACA
>JBOGIN010000395.1:0-4320 GCA_050742275.1 Vicinamibacteraceae bacterium | reverse complement strand
CATCCTACGCTGCCGAGAGGAGATGCTGTGGTGAAACACTTCTTGCTGTTCTACGAGCTCGAGGCTGATTATCTCGCACGCCGCGGGGAGTTTCGGCACGCTCATCTGCGGAAGGCATGGGACGCTTCCGCGAAGGGCGATCTGCTGCTGGCCGGCGCCTTGACCGATCCGGTCGACCAGGCGGTGCTCCTGTTCAAGGGCGAAGCAGTGGGCGTCGCGGAGAGCTTCGCTCGGGCAGACCCCTACGTTGCGAACGGCCTCGTACGGCGATGGTTCGTTCGCGAGTGGACCACGGTGGTGGGGGCCGAGGCGACGACGCCTGTTCAACCCAGCCAGTGACGACACGTGCTGCGAAGCAGCTCGCGGCGCGCCCATCCCGCGGCGCTTGACATGTCAATGCGACGGCTGTAATACTACACATGTCGTAGATACGTGAGGACGCGGGTTGGGCGCGATCGGCGCTGGATTCGCCCAAGGACTTTGTGGAGAGCACGTGTGGTTTATTCACTGACGGAGCTGCAACTGGCGCTGATGCGGGTGCTGTGGGAGCGGAGTGAGGCGACAGTGGTCGAGGTGCAGGAGGCGCTCGAGCCGGCGCGGCCGCTGGCGCAGTCGACCGTCGCCACGCTGCTCTCGCGGCTCGAGAAGAAAGAGCTGGTGTCGCACCGCGTGGAGAGACGGCAATACATCTACCGGCCGGCGGTGTCGGAGGCGGACGTGAAGCGTTCGATGGTGGGGCAGTTCGCGGAGCTGGCGGACGAACTGTTTCAAGGAGACGTGGCAGCGTTGGTGAGCCATCTGCTCACGGCCCAGGACGTTGCGCCGGGCGATCTCGCGCGTGTCAGGGCGCTGATCGAGGCACGGGAGCGTGAGCTGCGCAGGAGGCGCTCATGACGAGGAACATTGGCTGGATCGACGGCGATGTGGTGGCGAGCGTTCTGGGTTGGCTGCTGACCTACGCGGTGCACAGCACGATTCTTCTGGCGGGGGCAGCGCTCGCGACGGCGTGGCTGATCAGGTCGGACGCCTGGCGAGAGACGGTGTGGCGCGCGGCCTTCGTTGGAGCGCTGGCGACGGCAACGCTCCAATCAGGGTTTGGCCTGCGGCCGCTCGCGGGCGAGTGGCGAATCGCCCTCGCAGAAAGCGCGGGACCCGGGTCGCCCGCGCATCGGACGTCGGGCGCGCCTCGGAGGTCGAACGCGCCCCGCGCCGCCGCCGAGACCGACGTCACGAGCCGGCAGCCGTCACGTGCAACGGTATCCAACAGCGCCTCAACAGTGGCCAAGGTCATGCGCGTGGAAAGCACCGGAGATGTGGGTTCTTCGGTCGCGGGGGCGCCAGAGGCGCGGCGTGCAGGAGAGGCAACGTCAGCGGGCAGTCGCCCGCGCGGCGCACGCGTTGCCGATCTCCCGCAAGCGCAGCAAGTCCACGTGCCCGCCGATCCAGCCGGCACGACGAACCGCAGCCGCGCCTCGGCGCCAGGGTGGCCGGGGGTGATTCTTGCGCTCTGGGCGGCTGGGGCATTGCTCTTGGTGGCGCGATTGGCGTACGGGCAGCTTCGCCTGCACTGGCTTCTGCGGGATCGCCGGCCTGTGACCGCGGGTAATGTGCTCGCGGTACTCGCGTCGCTCAGGCGGAATGCAGGCGTGTGGCGGCCCATCGAGCTGACGAGGTCGCTGGTCTGTCCCGGGCCGATCGCGCTGGGGACATCGGAGATCTGCGTGCCGGAGCGCTTCCCGCAAGACTTGGACTCGGATCAGCAGCGCAGCGCGCTCGCCCACGAGCTTGCGCATCTGGCCCGACGGGATCCGATATGGCGCCTGCTCACGGGGCTGGTCGAGGCCGTCTTCTTCTTCCAACCCTTGAACCGTCTGGCGCGGCTCCGTCTGCGCGAAGCATCCGAAAATCTCAGCGACGATTGGGCCGTGCGGCAGACGGGCTCGGCGCTGGCGCTGGCGCGCTGTCTCGTCGAGGTGGCGTCGTGGGTCGGCCGCGGCAGAAATCCCGTGTCTTCGGGCACGATGGCGATGGCGGAAGGCGGCTCGCCGTTGTTGCTGCGGGTCGAGCGTCTACTCAGCGAGCGGATTCCGCACGCGCCAGATGGACGAAGCTTGCGGTCGGCGGCAGCCGCGGGCCTGGTGCTGCTGGTCTGGGCGGCAGTGCCGGTGGTGTCCGCCGGCATCATCGCAGAGGAGCGGAGCGCGGTCGAGAGCAATCCCGTCCAGCGGAAGGCCGCGGAGGGAGCAGCAGGTACGCCTTCGGCAACAGGTGTCGATGCCTCGGCAGCGACGAGATCGCGGACGCAGCCTCAGGAGCAAGTAGTCCGCCACACCGCGCCCAGCGAGCCGCTCGAGTCGCGCTGGCAATGGGCGGCTGCAGAGGCCGCGCGCCGTGGCGACTCGCGCTACTGGGTCGCCTACGCCTTCGAGCGGATGCTGCCTGCCGGTCGAATTCACGTCGACGACAGCGAAGGCTGGTCGAGCGACGAAGTCCATGGCGTGCCGCTCGGCACGCGCGTGTTCGGGGCGTCATATACGCCCGCGCCGCAGGCCGCCTCCGCCCGCGGCTCCAGCAGTGGCCCTCCGGGGGAGAAGGGTGCGATGGTGCGCCAGCCTGTGCTGGTGCTGTTCCAGACGCTGCAGGCGCAGGCAGGCGCTTCGCGGGTCGAACGCGTCTCGGTCCGCACGGCGTCGGCCGCGATGAACTTGCACGGGGCGCCCTTGTACTGGCTCGGTTCGGCGTCGAGCGCCGAGAGCTTCGATTGGCTTCGTGGCCGCGTCGACGCGATGCAAGACGTGCGGCTGCAGGGCGCGGTGGTGGAGGCCATCTCCATGCACGACGAAGCGGACCGTGTCGTGCCGTTCCTGGAGCAGGTGATTGGAAGCCAGCGGCCCGATGAGGTGCGCGAAGAGGCGGCTGAGGGCGCCGCGTGGCACCCGACCGATCGCAGCGTCGCGCTGCTGCGGACAACCGCGCTGAAAGACCGCTCGACGCGTCTCCAGGAAGAGGCAGCAGAGACGCTGGGTGAGATCCGCACCCCGGCGGCCTGGGCGGCGCTGGACGAGCTGCTTCGCGCGGCGCCATCGGTCGGCGTGCGGGAGGAGGCGATCGAGGCGACGGCCGCGCGGCAGGATCCGAAGGCGCTCGAAACGCTGGCGGCCGTGGCGATGGAGGACGCCTCTCCGGAGATTCAGGAGGAAGCCATTGAAGCAATCGCGCAGTTTCCGGCTGCGTCTGCGGTCCCGTTGCTGGAGAAGATCGCGCGCACGCACCCGAGCACGGACATGCGTACAGAGGCGGTAGAGACGCTGGGCGATCTGGATCCCGCGGCTGCGGCTGACGTGCTCGAGCGGCTCCTGAAGCAGAGCGACGCGCCCGCCGAGCTGCGAGACGAGGCGCTCGAGGCCGTGACCGCGCAACGCTCGCCCGAGGCGCTGAAGACGATCGTCCAAGTCGCCATGAGCGACCCGGATCCAGAGCTTCAGCACGAGGCGGTGGAGGCGCTTGGCGAGTTCGCTCCGGCGCAGGCGCTGCCGCACCTGGAGCAGATCATCTGGAAGCATCCGCGCGCGGACGTGCGCGGTGAAGCGGTCGAAGCGCTGTCGAGCATGCCGGCGGCGCAGGCGCTGCCGGTGTTGGACAAGATCGTCGCGAGCCATACGGACGTGCAGATGGTGCACGAGGCGATCGAGACGATTGGAACGTTGCCGTCGGACGTGAGCGAGCCGCGCCTGCTGCGCATCGTGCGCGAGCATCCGCAGGAGGAGGTCAGGCGCGAGGCCCTCGAGCAGCTGATGGACCTCAGCGCCTCCCGCTGAGCGGGGACAGCCAGCAGTCCGGTGCCGGCCGAGCGGCGATTCAAGACGTCTTACGGCTATCGGCCCATTCCGAGGAGGCGCGATGAAGCTCGCCGTCGTCATGACCGCCGGCGCTCTCGTGGCTGTTGCGTCTAGCTCCGTGGTCGTCGGCCAAGCGCAAGACAGTCAGCGGGCGCCGTGTGCCAACTTCACCGGCCCCGGCCGGATTCCTTACTGCGGGGGCAAACCGGCCATCTATGCCATTGTCGACACCGCGACATTCGAGCCTTCCGCGAGCAGGGCAGAGCGAATTCGAGTGACCGGCGTCTTCATTGTTCCGCGCGCCATGTCGAGCGGACTTCACATGCCGCCGAAGCGCGGTGAGATCTACTTCAGCCTCGTGCCTGGCGCAGAGTCGCGTACCAGGAGCGACTGGACGGCCCTCGCGGCCGCCGCAGGGACCGGTCAGGTCGTCGGATTCGCTGAGTATTGGGTGTCGCGGCCTGTCGGGAATCATCCACGC
>JBOGIN010000394.1:0-6548 GCA_050742275.1 Vicinamibacteraceae bacterium | reverse complement strand
GAGCCGGACCTCGTCAGGGTCGCGGCCGGCGCGTCTGGCGGCGCTCGCGAGGCGTGCACGAACCGCCGCCAGGTTGGCGGCGATCCGTGCGTGGCGATCCGTTGCAATCGAGTTGGGACGGGATGTCACGTGCGCTTGACGACGGTCATGGCTTCAGCGTGGCGAGCATGCTCTTGGCCTGCTCCGCGTTCTTCCCATTGGGATCGAGCTGCAGGTAGGTCTCGAGTGCCTTTGCCGCCTCCTGCGTCTTACCCTTGTTGAGGTATCCGAGGCCGAGCTGATAGTGGGCCGCAGCGTGCTTGGGGTCGGTCTTGGTGGCCTGTTCCCACGCCTGTATCGCCTCGTCTATCTTGCCGGCGTTCCACAGGTTCACGCCCTGATCGAACAGGGCTTCGCCGCCGCCGCCGCCAGCGCCGGCACCACCCACCGCGCCGCCGCCGAGCTTACTGGCTTTCGTGCTCATGGCCGCGGCCTCGTCGAATTTCTTCTGACTGCTGTAGAGCGCGGCGAGCCGGCTATACGGCTCCGACTTCTTCGGATTCGCCTCGATGGCCTTCTTGAATGCGGCCTCCGCCTTGTCCGCTTCGTTCTTGCGCATGTGGGCCAAACCGATGTTGTAGTGGCACTCGTAGCAGGAAGGCAGCAGCTTGGCCGTGTCGGTGAACTTCTGAATCGCCTCGTCGTCCTTGCCGGCGTTGCTCGCGGCCACGCCCTCGTTGAAGAGCTTCGTCGCTTCCTCTGCCTTCTTCCGGTCTTCCGGTGAAGGCGGCGCGTCGCCGCCGGCCCCGAGCTTGAGATCCACTTGGGCGGTCTGGGCGACCCGAACCGTCACTTCCTGCGTTTGCGACCCGACGTCTTCCTTCGAGGCCGTGACGACGTAGGCGCCTGGCTGCAATCCCACCTGCACGTACTCGCCCTTGCCGTTGGTCTCGGTCTGAAGCTTTCGGCCGGCCATGTCCTTGAACTCGATGACGACCTGAGCATCCTCGACTGGCTTGCCACCTTCGTCCACCACTTTGCCTTGGATCATGCCGGTCGTCTGAGCGGCGCCCGGCGCCGCCCACATCGCCATTGCGAGAGCGAGCGCCACGCGAAGCAGTTGCTGGCCGACAGAGCTACGCATCATCGCGGTCCTCCTGGGATGGGAGCAGAAGTCACGGATCGGCTCAAGTTTACACTGTCAAGGCCCAGCGCCGTTCACGAGCACGCAGCGAGGGCCTCCAGAGCGTGTGAATAAATTCGTGGGGTCCGCCTTTTCGTGGGGTCCGCCTTTAGGCGGACCTCCATGGCCGATAGGGCCCGAACTCGCGCCGTCATGGGCCGCCTAAAAGGCGGCCCCTACTTGAATTCTTCACAGGCTCTCGAGGGCACTAGTGGACTGTAACCGCTGAATCAGTAACTGCACGGCACCATGGGTCGCCCCTTGATATACGTAGCGCGACGAGGGGCCTGAAGGCCCCTCGCTACACCTCTTGGGTCCACGCGCGCTACTGATTCAGCTGATAGAGGCCACTAGGCCGTTACTCCGGGCGCTCGGTCTTCAAGAAGCGAGCGATCTCGTCGAGCCGGTGGATCACCGGCGCTGGCGGCAGCGCAGCGAGGAATCGCCGCCCATACCCCATGGTGCGCAAGCGCGGATCGAGAATCGCAAGCACGCCGCGGTCGGCGCGGGATCGAATGAGCCGGCCGAGCCCTTGCAGCAGCGCCAGGATGGCCAGCGGCACTTGATAACTGCTGAACGGATCCTCGCCGCGCTCCCGGAGGAGGTCGATGCGTGCCGCGGTGATGGGATCCGCCGGCGAGGCAAAGGGGAGCTTGTCGATGACCACGCAGCTCAGCGCCTCGCCGACGACGTCGACACCTTGCCAGAAGCTGCTGGTGCCGAGGAGCACGGCGTTGGGCGTCGCACGAAACCGTTCCACGAGACGAGATCGCGGCGCCGTTCCCTGCACGAAGAGCGGGTAGGGCAACGCGGCGGCGACACACGCGTGCACCTGACGCAGCGTCGCGTAGCTCGTGAACAGCACGAACGCCCGCCCTTCGGTTCGCCGCAGTATCTCGACCACTTCTTCGCCGGCTCTGGCGGCGAACGCCGCCGATCGAGGGTCCGGCAGGCCGCGCGGCAGGTAGAGCGTGGCCTGCTGTGTGTAGTCGAACTCGGACGGCAGCCGGAGCTCGGTCGCCTCGTCGATCCCGAGCCTCGACCGCAGGTACTCGAACGAGCCGTCAACGGCGAGCGTGGCCGATGTGAGCACGGTGGCATGCATACGGTCGAGCAGCAGGCCGCGGATGATATCCGAGACGTCCACCGGCGCGGCGCGCAGGAATACTCCGCGGCCGCGTCGCTCGAGAAAGTACACGAAGCGCTCATCGTCTACCTTCAGGAGAAAGGCGAGCTCCTCACGGAGCTCCTTCGCCCGACGCGCGATCGCACGAAGCTCTTCGTGGGCGTCGGTCAGGTCGCTGACGGAGGTCGTCAGGGCCGAGAGCGCACCAGCGAGCGCGTGCGCCGGCTCGTGAACCGCCGCGAGCGCGTTCGAGGTCACGCGCACGCGGTCCGGGTTCCCTGACGAGTCGCCGGTGCGCGTCCGGTCGAGCGCGCCAAAGAACTCGCGCGATCGAGCGTCGACTTCTTCCACCGCGCGCGCCACACCCTCGCGCTCCGAGACGCGGGCACGATGGGCCTCGGTCGTGTCCGTCTCCGCCGGCGCCGCCAACGCACGTCGCGTATCTCGTACGATCTCGTCGAGGCGATAGGTGCTGATGCTCACACCGAAGTGCTGCGTGGCCGCGTCTTCGAGCTGGTGGGCCTCGTCGATGATGGCCACCTCGCACTCCGGAATGATCTCGCCAAATGCCTGCTGGCGCAGCGCGGCGTCCGCGCACAGCAAATGATGATTGACGATGACCACATCGGATTCCGCGGCGCGCTGCCGCATGCGCGTGATGAAGCAGCTCTGGTAGTGCGGGCAGGACGTGCCCAGGCATTGCTCCGACGTTGCGGCAATGTCACTCCAGAACGAGATGTCGTCCGGCAGCTCGTCGATCTCGGCGCGGTCGCCCGTCTCCGTGCGTGCCGCCCAATCCTCGACGAGCGCGAAGGGCACGCGGTCGTCCGGCAGCAAGAGACCCTCGGACGCGAACTGCTCGAACCGGTGCCGGCACAGGTAGTTCGTCCGGCCCTTCAAGTAGGCGGCGGTGAAGCGCACACCCAGGGCCCGTTGCAGCAGCGGCAGGTCCTTGTGGAAGATCTGTTCCTGGAGATTCTTGGTGCCGGTCGACACGAGAATGCGGCGGCGGCTCAAGATGGCGGGAATGAGGTAGGCGAGCGTTTTGCCCGTGCCGGTGCCTGCCTCGGCCAGCAGCACGCCGCCGCTCGTGAGGGCGGTGGCGACGGCGGCGGCCATCTCGCGCTGGCTGGGGCGTGGCTCGAAGCCTGAAAGCGCACGGGCGAGCGGGCCGTCGTATGCCAGCCAGGCACTGATGGCCTCCGTCAGGTCGCCGGCGGGTACAGCGGGAACCTCCGACACAGCGCTTCTACCTCTTTCCGCACCGCCTGCAGGACGCGGTCGTCATCCGGGCTCGCGAGCACACGGGTGATGTACTCCGCAATGAGATCCATCTCCGGCTCGCGCATGCCGCGTGTGGTTACCGCGGGCGTGCCGAGCCTGACGCCGCTCGCCACCATCGGAGGATTCGTGTCGAACGGGATCGCGTTCTTGTTGACCGTGATGCCTGCCTTGCCGAGGGCTGCCTCGGCTGCCTTGCCGGTGATGCCGCGGGAGAACACGTCGACGAGCATGAGGTGGTTGTCGGTGCCGCCACTGACCAACCGGAAGCCCGCTGCCGCCAGACTGGTGGCGAGCCGATTGGCGTTGACCACGGTCTGACGCTGGTAGTCGGCGAACTCGGGTGACATCGCCTCTCTGAGACAGACCGCCTTTGCCGCAATGACGTGCATCAGCGGTCCGCCCTGAATGCCAGGGAAGATCGACTTGTCGAGCGCTTTGGCATGTTGCGCCCTGCAGAGCGCCATCCCGCCACGCGGCCCGCGCAAGGTCTTGTGGGTCGTCGTCGTAATGAAGTCGGCGTGCGGAACCGGGCTCGGATGGACGCCGGCAGCAATGAGCCCCGCGATGTGCGCCATGTCGCACATGACGGGCGCCTCGACCGCCCGTGCCGCCTGCGCGATGCGCGCGAAGTCGATCACGCGCGGATACGCGCTCGCACCGACGATGATCAGCTTTGGCTTGTGCTGCTCTGCGAGCTGTGCGAACGCGTCGTAGTCGATCCGCTCGTCCTCCTGTCGCACGCCGTACGGGACGATGGTGTAGAACTTCCCCGAGAAGTTGAGGGGGTGGCCGTGCGTCAGGTGGCCGCCGTGCGCCAGGTTCATGCCGAGCACCGTGTCCCCCGGCTGGAGCACGGTCACGTACACGGCCATGTTCGCCTGCGCACCGGAGTGTGGCTGCACGTTCGCGTGCTCGGCGCCGTAGAGCTCCTTCGCTCGATCGATGGCCAGCGACTCCGCCTCGTCAACGAACTCACACCCGCCGTAGTAGCGGTGGCCTGGTTTCCCCTCCGCATACTTGTTGGTCATGACCGAGCCCATCGCTTCGAGCACGGCGCGGCTCACGAAGTTCTCGGAGGCGATGAGCTCGAGGCCGCTGTTCTGCCGGTCCACCTCGTGGCGGATGGCCGCCGCGATGTCCGGATCGGTGTCGACGAGCGTGCGAAGCAGAGGAGAGACAGTCTCAGTGCTCATGATCTCTGGGGTCATGATGTCCAGCTGACGGCGGAAGACGAGGACGTGGGCTGCTCGAGCGCCGCCTCTCGCTCGAGCGCCGCGACTTTCTGGAGGCGCCGTTCATGACGGCCGCCCTCGAAGGCCGTCGTGAGAAACGCACGGACGATTCCCAGCGCCAGATCGGCCGGCGTGACGCGGGCGCCCAGCGCCAGGACGTTCGCGTCGTTGTGCGACCGGCTGAGCCGTGCCGTCGTGAGGTCCCCGACGGGCGCGGCGCGAATACCGCGAACCTTGTTTGCGGCAAGGGCCATCCCAATGGCGGTGCCGCAGACGAGGATGCCACGGTCGAAATGGCCGCCGGCCACGCCGTGGGCGACGCGCGCAGCGAAGTCCGGGTAGTCCACGGACTCCGTCGAGTGCGTGCCGAAGTCTTCGTGGGTCGCGCCCAGCTCGTCGAGCACCGGCTTGACGAGCTCTTTCAGCGCAACACCCGCATGATCCGCGGCCAACGCGACGCGCATAGCCGCTGATTGTACTATGGGTCGATCCCACGAGCACCTCCGATGGCCGCATCCCCACCAACCGTTTCCATCAGCCATCACGGCCTGCAGCGCATCCACAACGGCCACCTCTGGATCTACCGCTCCGACCTCACACACATCGACGCACAGGGAGGCGACGTCGTCCGTGTGGTCGACAGCCGCCACCGGTTCGTTGGCCAGGCGCTGTACAGCGACCGATCGCAGATTGCGCTCCGCCTCCTGACGAGGGCCGACGAGGCCATCGATGCTGATTGGTGGCGGTCGAGACTGGATGCCGCCTGGCGGGTGCGCCAGACGCTGGCGATCGACGCCACGGCCTATCGGATGGTGCACGCCGAGGGCGACCTCCTTCCCTCGCTCATCGTCGACCGCTATGGCGACGTGCTGGTGGTTCAAACCCTCTCCCAAGGCACGGATCGGCTCTTGCCGGTGCTCCGCGACCGGTTGGTGGAGCTGTTCGAGCCCGCCGGCATACTCGCGCGCAACGATCCAAAGGTGCGCCTGCTCGAGGGCCTCGAGCAGCGCGTCGAGATTATCTACGGTGCGGTGCCGGATCGCGTGCCCGTGCGGGAAGGCCCGACTACCTACGAGGTGGATGTTCGGCGCGGCCAGAAGACAGGCCTGTTCCTCGACCAGCGTGAGAACCGCGAGGCCGCGGCGCGCTATGCGCGCGGGCGACTGCTCGACTGCTTCAGCTATCAAGGCGGATTCGCGCTGAGGCTTGCCCGGCAATGCGACAGCGCCCTCGCGCTGGAAATCTCCGAGGAGGCGTGCGTCGCCATTCGCGAGCACAGCGCGCGGAACGGCATCACGGGCCTCGAGGTGCGCGGCGCGAACGTGTTCGATGCCTTGCGCGATCTGGAGCGCGGGCACGAGCGCTTCGACACGATCGTGCTCGACCCACCCGCCTTCGCCAAGCGTAAGACGGCGGTGCCGCGGGCGCTCACCGGGTACAAAGAGATCAACCTTCGAGCGCTTCGACTGTTGCGTCCAGGCGGACATCTGATTACGTGCAGCTGCTCGGCGCATGTGGACGAGGCGACCTTCGGCGAGGTTGTCTTCAGCGCCGCGGTGGATGCCAATGCGCCCGTCGTTGTCGTGGAGAAGCGCATGCAGTCCCGCGACCATCCGGTGCTGCTCGGGGTGCCGGAGACGTACTACCTGAAGTGCTTCATTCTCCGAAGGGTAGGGTGACGTCGGGAATCCCGAATCCAGAATCCCGAATCCTGACCTTGTCATTCCTTGCAGGAATGCTATAG
>JBOGIN010000393.1:0-2352 GCA_050742275.1 Vicinamibacteraceae bacterium | reverse complement strand
CCTCGTCGGGCCAATTCTCCAGGGTGACGCCGACATGGTCATCGGCGCGCGGCCCATCGCAGCCACTGGCGACTTCTCGGTCGTAAAGAAAGCGCTGCAACGCGTCGGGAGCTGGGTCGTTCGCGTGATCAGCCGCACGTCGGTCGAAGATGCTCCGAGCGGCTTTCGCGCGCTCAGCCGGGAAGCGGCCATGCGCCTGAAAGTCTTCAGCCGCTACACCTACACGCTCGAGACGATCATCCAGGCCGGCCACAGCAACATGCGCGTGGTCTCCGTGCCGGTTCGGACGAATGCCGCTATGAGACCGTCGCGGCTCGTGCGCAGTATCCCGAGCTACGTGCTGAAGTCGGTCGTGACGATCGTCCGAATCTTTGCCACGTACCGTCCGCTGTTCTTCTTCTGGAGCATCGCGCTGCTGTTTGGTGGCGTCGGCCTCGTCGCCGGCGGCCGCTTCCTCTATTTCTGGACCATCGGACAGGGCCAGGGCCACGTGCAGTCCGTCGTCCTGGCGGCAGCCTGCATGACGCTGAGCTTCATCGCCCTGGTCATGGGCTTTCTGGCCGATCTCGTTGCCGTCAACCGCAAGCTGCTGGAGACCGTCGACTGGCGTATTCAGCGTCTGAGCGAGCGATGGCAGCCGCGCCTGCACACACCGGGCGCGCCTCACACCGTCGCACCGCATCGTCACACATCATGGAGCGAGTCAGCCAACCGGCCGGAAACTACTACGACAAGTACCACACGAGAAACCCGGTCGCGCGATATCTCATGAACGGGTTCCTCGGGGCGTTCGACGATCTCGCCGGCATGAGCGGCGCGAAGTCGGCGATCGAGGTGGGATGCGGCGAGGCGGAGCTGTGCATCCGGCTCGCCCAGCGCGGACTGCACGTGCGCGGCTGCGACATCGCAGACGAAGTGCTGCCAATCGCGCGCCAGCGGATCGAGGAAGCCGCGCTGCAGATCGACGTGTGGAGCGCTGATGTGCTGTCGCTCGGGCCGGAGCACGCCGAGGAGCTGGTGGTGTGCTGCGAGGTGCTCGAGCACGTCGACGATCCGCGCGAAGCCGTGCAGAGACTCGCCAGCCTGGCCAAGCCATTCCTGCTCACCAGCGTCCCGCGTGAGCCGCTGTGGCGCGTGCTCAACGTGTGCCGCGGCAAGTATCTCGGCTCACTGGGCAACACGCCGGGCCATGTCAATCACTGGAGCCAGGAGGCGTTTCTCGCGCTCCTCGGGTCGCGCTTCGAGATCGTCGCCGTGCGCACGCCGCTTCCCTGGACGATGGTCCTCGGCCGGGTGAAGGATCAAAGGTAGACGACCCTTTCGGTTGGAGCTCGTGATCGGCGGGGCTAAGGTAAGGTCAACCACGAAGGGCACGAAGTTTTCTTCACCACGAAGAACACGAAGGACACGAAGAAAGAAGGACACGAAGAAGAAGTCAATTCAGTTGGTTTTCTTCGTGCTCTTCATTCTTCGTGCTCTTCGTGTTTTTCGTGGTGATAACCTTCGTGTTCTTCCCAGTGCCACGAGCGCTACATCTCCCGCCTGCCTTCGAGCGCCTTGTGCATCGTGACCTCGTCTGCGTATTCGAGGTCGCTGCCAACGGGCACGCCCATGGCGATGCGCGTCACGTGCACGCCAAGCGCCTTCAAGAGGCGCGCGAGGTAAATGGCGGTCGCCTCTCCTTCCACGTTCGGACTGGTGGCGAGAATCACTTCGTCGACGGCCCCGTCTTGGACTCGCGCGAGCAGCCCCTTGATCTTCAGATCGTCGGGGCCGACGCCTTGGAGCGGCGAGAGCACGCCCATCAACACGTGATAGACGCCCTTGAACTCGCGCGTCTTCTCGACGGCCATGACATTGACCGGTTCTTCGACGACGCAGATCAGACGATGGTTGCGAGCGGGGCTCGTGCAGAAGGCGCACGGATCGTGCTCGGTGATGTTGCTGCAGATTGAGCAGTGCCGCACGCGGCTCTTGACGTCGTGGAGCGCCTGCGCGAGCCGGGCGATGTCCGCGTCGGTGGTCTTGAGCACATGAAACGCGATGCGCTGCGCGCTCTTCTGGCCAATGCCAGGCAAGCGTCGCAGCAGCTCGATGAGGTCGTTCAGCGGTTCCGGGTAGGACACGGGCTCACATACCGGGCAGCTTGAGTCCGCCGAGGCCGCCCATCAAGCCACCCATCTTCTGTGCGACCGCCTCGTCGACCTTGCGGTGCGCGTCTGCCATCGCGGCGACGATGAGGTCTTGCAGCATCTCGAGATCCCCCTGCGAGACCACCTCGGGGTCGATCTTGATCGCGAGAAGCTGCTTGTGCCCGTTGAGCGTGACATTGACCATCCCGCCGCCCGCGGA
>JBOGIN010000392.1:0-6191 GCA_050742275.1 Vicinamibacteraceae bacterium | reverse complement strand
GCCCACGCCGTCTGCGTGGCCGCCGACCACGACGGGGTCAGCGGCGACAGCGTCAGGACCACGCCGGCAATCAGCGCGGCGACGGTGCACGCGCGACGGTCACACATGAGCGACCTCTCGCCGTCTTGACCGCCTGGTTCTTCGCAAATGAGTCAAGCTTTCGTCGGTCACGACGGCACGCCCCGCGGAGCGGGGCAAAGCCAACACAGATGCCTCCGGTCAGGCGGCCGTACTATCGAGGCAACTCATCGTTTTTCCGAGCGCAGCGGCCTCGAGAGCAGATAACCAGATTATATCGTCGTCGGGCGGGAGCCACTATTTTCCCAGGGCGATATGTTCGCTGTCTTGTTTTCCCAGGGGAACGCCTCTCGCTGAGGCTCGACACCGATGAAGTGGCAGAACCGTCGATATGCGTCGGACTCGGTCAGATTGATGACAAGGAGGCAGTCTCGTCCTTTGAAATAGTCCCGCACCTGGTCGTTATGGTCGTTGTAGTGCTTTATTAGCGACGCCTGGTGATACACGTCCGTTTCCGGCGTCTGATAAACGGCGCGATTGGCCTTCCACATCCAACCGGGATAGACATAGTCCGCGGCTTTGAGCTGTTCGGGCGTCGGTAATCTTCCATGGCCGAACCGTTTCGCATGGAAACGAGTTAGTGACTGGTACCAGTGCTCGGCGCTCTCTCGTATGCTCAGTATGAACTTACTGCCCGGATAGGCTTCGTCCAAGTGCTTGTAGGTCTCGGGATAAGAGAACGGGAAGTCCTGGAATACTTGGGCAGAGCGGCAATATCGGATGATCGGCTCGAAATTGCCGGCAATGTAATCATCGAGCAGCCATTCCGCCCTTCGCTGATTGCCGATGATAAAGCCCAGATCCGAGAACGCTCGCTTGAGCGACGTCGTGCCGGTCTTGTTGCGGCCTATGCAGAAGATCTTCGAGTGATTCTTGACCCGTCTCGGATAGACGATGCGTTCCTTGAATCGTCTCGAGAGCCCGTTCGTGATCTTGACGATATCCATGGCCCTAGTCTCCTGGCCTCCACGCAGGCCCTCTCGCCGCCCGCGGCGGCCAGGCGAGCCGAGTGAAAGGCACACGTCCGGCGCTGAATTGGGCAGAGGCCCCACATCTGCCCGAGCGCCGCGTCTTGGCGGGCGCGCGCTCGTTTCGGTCGGCGGGCCGAGAATAGCGAACGCTCCTTTCGACTGTCAACGGATGGCGTGGGCAAGCGGCGACATCGAAGACCAACCGGCGACAATTACATTACTCCCCCAGGAGCTACCTCGTTGTCCCGCGTTGAAACCCGGCGCACAAAAATGTCAGCCAGCGTGCCGGCCCCGGCGCTCCTCGTGATGCGTACGGGCGTTTAGTGAAGCGGCGAAAACACGCCTGATTTTCTCATAATTGGCCTATGCGCCGTCGCGGACCGCACGGTCTGCGCGTTGGCAGCGCCCTTGCTGCATCCCTGAGGACGCGGTCGGTCACGAGGGGTTTACGACCACATGCCATAGTGGGGTTCTAGAAGGTACATCACTGTTGTTGTGCCATATACCCTACAGTGGTTCTGTTGTGATATTGTGGGCGCTCGCCTCGGCAGGTCGCACACGGCGATAGCCACGGTGTTCGTCAGGGAGGCTCATGCGTACGGCTACCGTGGGCACGCGGAATACAGGGATGGGGTGGATGAGGTCGGCGGGCGTGTTCTCCAGCGACACGCACGGCGGCGCGCCGGTCGATGACACGGAACGTTGTCCCCGGCGCCTCCGCGTCGGGCCGCAGGACACCCAGAGGCAGAGCGCGTGGCTGCTCCCTAACCCAGCCATTCGCTTCCCCGCGCCAGATTGACCCAGTCGCTCGTCAACCAGAGGGGACGGTAGGTCCCTTCACACGTAAGGCAGGTCGTCATGTCACGTGCTCGGACCCGTTTTCGGGGGCCATGGCCTTCGGCTTCGCCCCACGCTCATCACGAAGGGCCTCATCGATTGGATCTCTCACCCCCTCCGCGTGGGCGTGCTCGGGCTCGGGCGCTGGCGGAGGTGCGACCATGACACACACGCTCCGCCGCGCGCTGCCGCTGGCCAACCGCGTCTTCGACGCGCTCTGCGCCTTCTTCCTCCTCCTGGCGATTTTCGCCGTAGCGAATCTCGACCACATGCCGGATGGCCCCGAAGACTTCCTGTCCGCGCGCATCACGATCGAGAACGTCCTCCTGCTGGTGCTGTTCCTCGCCGCGTGGAACACCGCCTTCGCCACCGCCGGGCTGCATAGGTCACCGTCGCGGCAGCCCCTCTGGCGTCAGGCCCTGCTCGTCGTGCACGCCTGCACCGTCGGCACGCTCCCGCTGTCGCTGTTCGTGCTCACGAGCCAGACCGGCGCGTTCAGCCTGTGGACGGTCGGGGCCTTCTGGGTGGCCGCCGTCGTCGTCGAGGTCGCCGGGCGATCGCTCATCACGATGGTGGCGCGCGATGTCTCGCGTCGGGCCGCGGCCCGGGTGAACGTCCTCATCGTCGGAAGCGGTCCACAGACGCGCGCGCTCGTCCACGGCATCCGAACACCACGATTCCTGCAGCATCGCGTCCTCGGCTTCGTGGACTCACCTGGCGATCACGACGCGGCGCCCGATGTGCGCGAGCGGATCGTCGGCGCGATCGACGATCTCGAAGCCATCCTGACGCGAAATCCCGTGGACCTCGTCCTGGTCAGCCTGCCGGTGCTGTCGTGCCACGCCCAGATTCAGCGGGCCATCAGCGTCTGCGAGCGCGTGGGCGTCGAAGTACAGGTCGACCTGTCGGACTTCTTCTCCTTGTCCCTCGCCCGGCCCATGTTCGAGCAGGGCGAAGACTTCCCGGCGCTGCGTCTGACGCTCGTCACCGAGGACTATCGCACGTTAATCAAACGGGTGTTCGACGTGTGCGCGGCCTCGGCCGGCCTCGTCCTGCTGTCCCCCGTGCTCCTGGCGTGCGCGCTCCTCGTCAAGCTGAGCGACGGCGGCCCCATCTTCTTCTCGCAGCAGCGGTACGGCTACAACCGGCGTCTCTTCCGGATGTACAAGTTCCGCACCATGGTGATCAACGCCGAGAGCCTGCAGGCGAGCCTCGAAGCGCAGAACGAAGCCCAGGGCCCGGTGTTCAAGATCCGCCGCGATCCCCGAATCACGCCAATCGGGCGCCTGCTGCGCAAGACATCACTCGACGAGCTGCCGCAGCTCCTCAACGTCTTGAAGGGCGATATGTCGATCGTCGGACCGAGACCGCTTCCGTTGCGAGACGTCGCGCTCTTCAGCGAGGCGCGGCTGATGCGGCGGTTCAGCGTCCGTCCGGGGCTCACGTGTGTGTGGCAGGTCAACGGTCGCAGCAATACGAACTTCGACACCTGGGTAGACATGGACCTCGCATACATCGACAACTGGTCGT
Source organism: Vicinamibacteraceae bacterium (assembly GCA_050742275.1). Taxonomy (GTDB): domain Bacteria; phylum Acidobacteriota; class Vicinamibacteria; order Vicinamibacterales; family Vicinamibacteraceae; genus WHTT01. Next base: position 2,775 of record JBOGIN010000392.1, on the reverse strand, counting down.
TGTCGTTGGACGCGCGCATTCTCCTGAAGACCGTGCCTGTCGTTCTCTCCGGCACAGGAGCCGCCTGATCGCACGGAGGGTGAAGAGCAAGGGTATATATGGACTCCGACACGACGATTCACCGAAGCTCGTTCGATGCCGTCGGGCAGCGGGCCATGAACGGAGAGGATTCCCGGGCCACGCACGACGGCGCGACCAGCATGGCGCTGAGACCGGATGTCGGCCGCCTCGCGCTGCCGGAGGATCTCACCGACTGGGTCAGATTCGTGCGGCGGCACTGGCTGCTGATGCTGATCGTGTGGGCGGTCGTGATGGCGCTGGTAGGCACTGCCCTCTACTTCTGGCCCAGATCGTACCAGTCCACGGCAAAGTTCCTCGTCAAGAACGCCCGGCATGAGCTCGTGGTCGGCCCGAGCGACACCGGCACCCCGGTCTATGGCCAGCAGTCGGCGGAAGTGGTGATGCAAACCGAGCTCGAGCTGCTCCGGAGCTGGGGCGTCATGGCCCGCGTCGTCGAGGAGCTCCGCCTCGACCAGCCGCTCATCGACCAAGGCGAGGACCTCGCGGTCGCCAAGGAGCAGGCCGTCCGCGGCTTGTGGGGCGGGGTCGCCGCCGAGGCCCTGCGGAAGACCAACATCATCCAGGTGTCGTACATGAGCCAAGACGCGGAGCGGGCGGCGGCTATCGTGCAGCACGTCGCGGATGCCTATCTCGCCGCCCACCTCGCCATGCATAGCACGCCTGGCACCTACGAAATGTTCCGGCGCCAGAACGAGGACGTCAGCGTCGACCTGCAGGGGGCGGAGACCGAGCTCGCCGCTCTGGCGCGAAACTCCAATCTCGTCGACCTCGAGGCACAGAAGGCGGAGGCGCTCACCGCGGTGCAGGCCACCGAAGCCGAGCTCCGCTCGCTGGCCGCCCAGACCGAGGAGCAGCGCAGCCGCGTGCGCGTCGCCGACGTGCAGCTGGACAAGACGCCGGAGCGCGTGCCCACAACCGTCCGCAACATCCCCCAGGTGCGCCTGGTGGAGTCGTTGCACGCAAAGCTCGTCGACCTCCGCAACGAGCGGACGGAGCTGTTGATGAAGTTCAACGCGAACGACCGGTTCGTGCAGCAAGTCGACCAGAAGATTGCCGACACGAAAGCGGCGCTCGAAGGCGCCCTGACGATGGAGGCGTCGGAGCAATCGACCGGCATCAATCCAACCTGGCAGCAGTTGCAAACCGAGCGCACCGAAGCCCGCCTCCAACTGGCGGGCCTCGAGAGCAAGGCGGCGAAGCTGGAACGCGAGCTCGGCGCCCAGCGCACGCGGCTGGTCGACCTCACGGAGGCCGGGCCGCGCTACGACCAGCTCGTTCGCCGCGTCGCTGACTTGAAGAACAAATACGACCTGTTCGCCAAGCGACAAGAAGAGGCGCGGGTCGCAGACGTGCTGGACAAACAGCGGATTGCGAACGTGGTGTTGGCCCAAGCGCCCATGGTCTCGCACATCCCCGCGAGTCCCAATATCCGGATGGGGGCCGTCGCCGGCGCGATCCTTGCCGCGCTGCTCGCCGGCTGTGCGGCAATCGCGCGTGAGCTCCTGGCGTTCCATCTGGCCAGCCGTCGCGTCCCCTCCACGGGCCGCTCCATCCTCGGCATCCCCCCAACCGCTGTTGAATCGCGTGAGCCGTTGAGAACGTGAGGCCTGCATGACCCCGAGCTACGAGCGCTCCGTCGTCACCCTGGTGTTTCTCGGCGCGATGGCCGTCCAGGCCAGCGTGCCCGCAATGGCTGGACAGCCTCAGGATCCAGCGGCCGCCGCCGCCGAGCTCTTGGAGGGCGCGCGGCCGAGCGGGTCGGGAAACAGCACCGAGGCTCGCGATCCAGCCGCGACCGCCGTCGAGTCGTTCTACCGTCTGCAGCCGAGCGATGTCTTCGACGTGAAGTATCGGTATACCCCTGAGTACGACGCGACGGTGATGGTGCGGCCGGACGGGTACATCACGCTGCCGATCGTGGGAGAGGTCCGGGTCGGCGGCTTGACCACCACGGAGGCGCGCCGGGCCATCGTCACGCAAGCGAGTGCGCGCTTGCGCGAGCCGGAGATCACCGTGGAGCTCAAGGACTTTCAGAAACCGCGCATCTTCGTCGGCGGGCAGGTCGGCAACCCGGGAGAGTTCGAGCTGCGCGGTCGCGTGACGCTGCTCGAGGCCATCGCCATGGCCGGTGGGTTCACCAGGAGCTCCAAGCATTCTCAGGTGGTGCTGTTCCGCCGCTACGATGACGAGCGCATGGTGACGCGCCTGGTCGACGCCAAAGCGTTGGAGCGTCCCGAGCACATGGTGGAGAGTCCCGTGCTCCTCCCGGGCGACTTCATCTTCGTGCCGCAGAACCGCCTCAGCAAGGTCGAGCGCTTCGTCACGTTCGGGACGCTCGGCTGGGTCGTGAACGCCCTGGCTCGTTAGCGCGCTCGGCATGTGGAACAGGAGCAATCCCGTGGGCGGCATCGCCATCTTTCATGACAACTTCGCGCAGATGGGCGGCGCAGAGCGCGTGGCTGCCGCGCTCGCCGAGGCGCTGCCCGGCGCGACGCTGCACACGACGCTGGCGGCCCCCGCGAAGCTCATCCCCGTCCTGCGCGACAGCGATATTCACACGACCTGGATGCAACGCCTGCCGCAGCCGGGCCGCTACTATCGGCATTACTTTCTCCTCTACCCACTCGCGATCGAGAGCGCCGACCTGCGCGCGTACGATCTCATCGTGTCGAGTTGCTTCGGGTACGCGAAGGG
>JBOGIN010000391.1:0-4380 GCA_050742275.1 Vicinamibacteraceae bacterium | reverse complement strand
GGCCGCGACCGTGAACGATTCCAATCCGCTGCGTGTGAGTCCAGCCGTCATGACCGAGGCTCGCCTTGAACCGGTTCAGTCACGCCGACGAGGCGCGCTGCTCGATCTCGTCGATTGACGTTGGCGTCTGCAACGGCCCGGGCGCGGAGGACCGCGACGCGAGATATTCCCGCTCGTAGTACTCGCGCACCCAGCGTTGGTTGATCTCGTCACCCGACGGGATCGCAGCCTCGGAGCCGCATCGAGGGCAACGCAGAGAGCCAGGCGACGACTTCTCGCGGGCGGCGCCGCATGCGGCGCAGAGTCGAGGCGAGTGCTCCATGAGCGCCTCAATCAGCCGCAGCCAGGTATCGACGCGCATGAACAGCTTTCGCGCATCGGCCATCGACCTCGTCTCTGCCAGCACGCTCGCATCGATCTCGGGGAGCCGGCGACGAAGAAGACGATGACCCTCGTCTGTGAGCGCACCGTCAGTCTCCAAGACGCCCGGGCCGAGCACCTCTTGCGCCGTGTCGAAGATGTTTCGCTCCGGCATCACGACGTCGAACTCGTTCTCGCTCTCCATCGTGATCTCGATGAGATCCAGCGACTCGGCGCCGAGATCGTCCAGATATGCCTCACGCGTGACCTGGGACGGATCGATACGAAGGCTCGTGGCCACGATGGAGGCGAATCGCTCGTAGAGCTCTGCATGTGAGATCAAACCGGTCGACATTCCCAGCCGCCTTTCAGATCAGCGGACCACGAAGGACACGAAGAATATTCACCACGAAGAGCACGAAGAGCACGAAGACAGGAAGAGCACGAAGAAAAAACAGATTGATTGTCCTTCGTGTCCTTCGTGTCCTTCGTGGTGAATATTCTTCGTGCTCTTCGTGGGTTCACCTACACCTCCACGTGCCGCAGGGCCACCACCGCGTTCTGCCCACCGAACGCGAACGCATTCACCAACGCCGCGCGGATCTCCGCGGGCCGGCTTCGGTTCGGCACGTAGTCCAGATCGCACTCTGGATCCGGCTCGTCGTGATTGACGGTTGGTGGCGCCACGCTCTCGGTCATGGCCTTCGCGGCGGCAATGAGATTGCTGACGCCGGCCGCGGCGATGGTGTGTCCGAGCTGTCCCTTGTTGGACGAGACGAGCAGACGCGCGGCGCCGGCGCCAAAGACACGCTTGATCGCGAGGCTTTCGACGGCGTCGTTCTTGCGAGTCGACGTCCCGTGCGCGGCGATGTAGTCAATCACATCGATCGGGAGCTCGGCTTCGTCCAACGCCAGCCGCATTGCGTGCGCCTCGCAGGCGCCGTCGGGCGATGGATCGGTCAGCGTGTGAGCGTTGGTCGTGCTGCCAAAGCCAGCGATCTCGGCATAGATGCGGGCGCCGCGCGCGCGGGCGTGCTCCAGGTTCTCGAGCACGACGGCCCCACCGGCTTCCCCCATGACGAAGCCGTCGCGCCACCGATCGAACGGCCGTGATGCCGCAGCGGGATCCGGATTCCGACTCAGGGCGCGAAGCACCGAGAACGCCAGGATGCCGACCGGCGTGATCACCGCCGAGGCGCCGCCGGCAATCATCGCGAGCGCGGTGCCACGGCGAACATGTCGAAACGCCTCGCCAATCGCATGGCCGCTCGCCGCGCAGGCGGTATCGATGGTGATGTTGGGGCCGCGGCAGCCGAGCAGCTTCGCCGGGACGGCGGCCGTGAAATCGCCGAGACGACGGCTGAAGGCGCTCTCGGGTTGACAGCCGTCTCGCGCGAAGCGGGCGAGGTCGAGCGCAGGCGCGTCGTTCCGGCGGAAGCGGTAGTAATGGCGGAGGAGGCCGATGTTTACGTAGTTGACGCTCGTGCCCGCCACAATGCCGATCCGCTGCGGGTCGAGGCCGGCATGCGCCAAGCCGGCGTCCGCATGCGCTTCCTGCGCGCTCATGGCGAACAGCCTCACGGTGCGGCGCCAGTGCCCGCGCGGAACGGACTCGAGCTCCGGACCGGTGTCCGGGAGAGCCCCGACCTCGGCAGCCACCTTGCAGGGATATTCCGAGGCATCGAAGTAGGTGATGACCCGAATGCCGCTGTCACCCGCGAGCAAGCGTGACCAGACCGTGCGCACGTTGCGCCCGAGCGCGGTGACCCACCCGAGCCCCGTGATTGCGACGCGGTGCATCCGTCCTCCCCAGAGACCTCTCCTTCACGGACGGCTGGCGCCGATGCGCCAGGCTGGTGCAGAGGTCCTGCATCGTGTGTGCCGCCGGGGCCGAGCCAAATGGATAGCCTTTGTACAGTGCCCGTGTGGGGTTCCCGGCCTTCAACTGTGTCGCCTGCGCGCTCTCGCCCTACGATTCTGCGTACCTGTAAGATTCATGGGTTCGCGCAGCCACTCACTATACGTGTGTATAGTGTTGGGGAGGGGTGCGATTCTAACACCCGCCCCAAGGCCGTGCAAGCCCTATCCCGCTCCGCCGAGACCGGAGGAATCGCCCGATGACCGCTGAGCTGCCCGTGATCGTCGTCTCTGGCCTGCCCCGCTCCGGCACATCCATGACCATGGGCATGCTCCGCGCGGGCGGCGTGGCGATCCTGAGCGACGGCCTCCGAGTGCCAGACCATAGCAATCCAAAGGGCTACTTCGAGTTCGATCCGGTCCAGCGTCTCGCGAAGGCCCACGACGCCTCCTGGCTCGTCGACGCACGCGGCAAAGCCGTCAAGATCGTCTCCTCGCTGCTTCTTTATCTACCGCACACGTATGAATATCGTGTGATCTTCATGCACCGGGACCTCCGTGAGGTCATTGCGTCGCAGAACAAGATGATTGCCGCGCGAGGCGCCGACGGCGGCACGGCGACTGACGAAACGCTCGTGCAGCTCTACGAGCGTCATCTCGGGCAGGTCCGACGGATGCTGGCGGGGCAGCCGTGCTTCAGGACGCTCGACGTCGAGTATCGATCGGTGCTGGCCAATCCCGATGAGCAGGCGCGCCGCATCGATGCGTTTCTGGGCGGCGCGCTGAACGTCGAAGCGATGCGGCGCACGGTCGATGCGGCCCTGTATCGCAATCGGGCCGGCGGGAATCAGGAATCAGGATTCAGGAAACGGGACACAGGACACGGAATACAGGATTCAGGAAACCGGGAACGGGAAACAGGAAGTCGGGAACAGGACACAGGAATCGGGGGCTAGCCAGATAGCGCGCGGACGCGCCGGCGAGTCGACAATGGGTTCACCTGCTGTGGTCATCACGGGCGTCGGGTTGACGGTGCCGCTCGGTCTGTCGGCCAAGGAGGCGAGTCAACGGAGCCGCGAGGGCGAGTCGGCCATTGGGCCGCTCCGCCGCTTCGACGTCGATGGGCATCCGTGCCGGGCTGCCGCGGAGGTGGCGGACTTCGACATCAGCGACTGGCTCGTCTCACCCAAGCGCGCCAAGTTGATGGGGCGCAGCGTGACGTACGCGCTGAGGGCCGCGAAGGACGCGGTCGCGAGCGCAGAGATCGAGCTCGATCGGGTCGATCCGTATCGCATTGGCCTCTACACGGGATCGGGCCAGACCGGCGTGGATTACACCGACTTCTTTCCGGCGCTCGCGGCGGCCTGGAACGGTCGCGACGATTTCGACTTCCGATACCTCGGCGGCCCGCCGTCCCGTCTCCTCGACCGTTACTTCTCGCTGAAGTCGCTCGCCAATGCCGGCATTGGTTTCCTGTCATCCGAGCTTCGCGCGCAGGGGCCGAGCGGCAACTTCGTGCAGGGCGATACCGCGTCGGCGCTCGCCATCATGTCGGCGTTTCACGACTTGATCGAGGGCCGCTGCGACGTCGCGATTGCCGGGGGATACGAATCGCTCCTCACCCCCTCCACTTATCTCGCGTACGTACGGGCGGGCCTGCTGTCTGCGGCTGCGCCAGACCGCGCCTATCGTCCGTTCGATCGGGAGCGGGACGGTGTCGTGCTCGGCGAGGGCGCCGGGTTTCTCCTCCTGGAGCGCGGAGACGAAGCGGCGCGACGTGGCGCTCCGATCCTCGCGGAGCTGGTGGGTTGCGGCTGCGGCATGGCGGCAGACGACACGCCGGAGCCCCGGCGCGCGCTGCAGGCTTCACGCGCCGCGGCGGCTGCTGCGCTCGACGGCGCCGCCGCAGATGTCGTCATCGCGCATGGGATTGGAACCGTGGCAGGCGATCAGGCGGAGGCCGAGCTGCTGGCGGAGCTCTTCGGATGTGACGTTCCCATTACCGCTTACAAGAGCCAGACCGGCTACCTCGGCGCGGCCGGATCGGCCGTCGAGCTGGGGTTGTCGGTTCTCGCGCTGCGTGACGGATGGCTGCCGCCGATTGCTCGCTTGTCGGTGCCGGAGCCGGATCTTGGACTCGATTTCGTTCGCCTGGGCGCCCGG
>JBOGIN010000390.1:0-1716 GCA_050742275.1 Vicinamibacteraceae bacterium | reverse complement strand
CCTGAAGGCCGCGCGCTACGTACAGGGGAGAAGTACCGATCAGCGCATCGATGGTCGCCGCATGACGACTGGATGCGCAATTGAGGGGCCTGAAGAGCGTGTGAATAGATTCGTGGGGTCCGCCTTTAGGCGGACCCACTGATTCAGCTGATACAGGCCACTAGAACGTGAATCTCCCCTGGAACTGCAGCCAGCGCGGCTCGTTCCGTTGCGCCGTGACGACGCCAAAGTTCGAGTCGCCGGGATCGGTGTTCGGCGCCGCCCATTCCACGGTGTTGAGCAGGTTGATCGCATCGACGGCGATCTCGAAGCGCCGGTTGTCGCCGAGGCTGAAGCTGCGCGTGAGCCGCATGTCGAGCTGGTTCCGGTAGTCCGCCTGGAGAAAGTCGAGGCGCTGAGGGAAGACGCGTCGGTGAAAGGACGCCGGTCGCTCGCTCGACGAGGTCGCGAAGTTGTCGGTGTTGAACCAGTGCTCGCGGTCCCGCTCGCCGCTGGGGAGGAGAATGTCCTCGTAATTGTCACCATAATAGAAGGCATTCGGCCAGTCGAGCAGCAGCCCGCTCTGGAGATGGTAGATACCCGACAGCTGCCATCCACCGGCGAGCGCGCGCAGGACGCCGGGACGCGAGAGCCAGGGCTTCCCCTCTCCGAACGGGAGCTCCGTAATCGCCGTGACCATGAGATGGTGCGGTATCGAGCTGTTGCTCGTCCGCCAGGTTGGCTCCGTGTCGAACTCGTTGAAGAAGAAGTCTGCGCGCTCATCCCAGGCGCGGGTGTATGCCACCGTGTACTCGACGCCGCCCCACAGACGCTGCTGGAGTGACAGCTCGACGTGGTGGTACTTCGACTTGCCGATCGGCGTTCGCATCTGGCGCAGGCCGTTGCCCGATGACATGTGGGGATAGGCGCGAAGCAACTGGTGGCGTTGGATCGTCTCGCTGGTGAAGAAGCCGTTCTCCGCCAGATCGTGATACACGACTGGATTGTCCGTTCGGAGAAACTCGAAATTGCTGATGTGGAACGGATTCGGGATCCTCTCGTTCAAGAAGTCGGCAGTTGCGCTGTCCCGCTCGAGACCATCGGCCCAATACTGCTCCGCCAGCGGATTGAGCCGCTGCGTCAGACCGAGATTGTCGACATACGATCCCAGGTAGGCGACCTCCGCCACCATCCTGGATCCGAGCTCGCGTTGCACACCGATGCGCCACCGCTGCTGGCGGACCCGCTCCCAATCTCGAGGCGAATAATCGAAGCTCCGGCCGGCGCGCGCCATGTCGCCCAAGGCGTTCCCCGGCGGCGTGTTGAAGCGCGTGCCGTCGAATCGCACGGGAAACGGATCGGCGAGGATCGTTCGACAGGCCGCAGGGTCCGCGCGACACTCCGGTGATGTGAGATTCGTGTTGAGGAACGTCAGGCCATTGTCGTTCGTCAGCGTCGTATTCGTGCTGTAGCTGTACCCGAACTGGTCGATCCCATCGTTGAGCACGTTGTTCGTGTCGTAGAACCAGCCGTAGCCACCGCGCAGAACCGTCTTGTCGTCGAGCTTGAGCACGGCGCCCACACGCGGCATCAGGCCGTGCTGCCCGTCATTCAGCGCACGCGGCTGGCCGTCGGCGCCCAAGTAGTAGTTGCCGCCGAGGATCTCGATCGCCCCAACCTCGGGAATGGGACTGCGAAGATACGCCGCCTCGGCGGCCTCGCTGATGGGGAGAACGG
>JBOGIN010000389.1:0-4282 GCA_050742275.1 Vicinamibacteraceae bacterium | reverse complement strand
AAGCCTGCCGCAGCACGGAGCACTTGTCGACTGGTGGAGCAGAGTTGACGATGATGGAGGCATTGACCCCGTGAGGCAGCTCCATGACGCAGGTGCGTGTTGTTCGCCCGCTGCCCTTGTTCCAAGTGCCGCCATGGGAGTACGCGGTTCCATCCGTGACGTCGGCAGCGCCGTTCCATCCAGCGAGCTCGGTTCTCATCGTCGTTCGGTCTGCAGGTGCCATGATGGCGTCGTTGTATCGGAACGCTGCTGCATATCGCGTGAGCTCCTGGGCGGAGAAGCGCAGGTTGGCATGGCCCCCACAGCCGTCCAGGGAGGAGGAGCTGGAAGCGCCCGCCAGGGTCGGATCGTCGAAATTGTAGGACTTGGCTTCGGGGTAGCCCGCCTGGGGCCAGCAGGCAATGGACTCGATGCCCTCACCATCGAGCACGAGCTCGTGGAGGTAGCTCAAGTAACGCTCGCCGACGTTCGCTTCTGTGATCGACCCGCCAGGGCCACCCAGGGCTTTCCACGGCTTTGGAATGAGCACGCGGAAGAGGGCGAAGTTGGCGTTCTTGTACTGACGTGCTGACGCGGGGACCGTGCCGTTCTCGACGATGAACCTCAAACCGTCCCAATCGTTTCCCCACGGCCCCTCCTGGCCGTTTGCTTTTGAGGGCAGTGAACTCCTGGTTGAGGCCGGATGTATGAGTCAAGAGATGGCGGAAGGTCATGTCGCCGTCATTGAATCCCTCACCCTTCATCCAGCTTGCCGGTAGCCAGGATCCGACGGGCGTGTCGACGCTGAGGCCATTCTCTCGAAGCAGCTTGTACACAAGCGGTGCGGTGATGGCTTTGCTGACACTGGCCACCGTGGCGCGGATCTTCGACGTCATCGGCACCTCATCGTCTGGCGCGCGTTGGGCAAAGCCCGTGCTGCCGGCGATCGCCAACTGTCCATGCTGGCTGAGGGCGTAAGACATTCCAACGACGGTCTCCTCGCCGAGCGCGTCTTCTAGATATTGGGCCATCACCTGGAGGTACGGGCCGCCGACCGGGGCGCTTGGCGCTGGAACGAAGCTGCCGACGTACCAGGCGTCCGCCTCGTTGCGCTGGGCCACTTCGACGTCGACGAGAGCGTATCCCTGCTCGGCCAGCTCCGCCCACTTGCGTTTGAAGGCGTTCCAATGCGTGTAGCGGTAGAGCGCTCGCTTGGGGCTGCCGGCACGCCACACGCCGACATAGCGAGTCTCGCCGTTGGCGCGTCGGACAACGTCCATGTCAATGAGCTGGTAGCCTTGGGGTCCGAGCGTCTGCCACTTGTTCACCAGCTCGTCCCAGGAGCCGTAGTTGTACAGCGCGTACTTCCCCGTGCCCCCACGCCACACGCCGATGTAACTCATCACACCGTTGTGCTCGCTCATGTCGATGTCGATAAGCCGCAGCCCCTTGTGGTTGAGCTCGTTCCATTTGTCGGTGAAAGCGCTCCAGGACTTGTAATGGTAGAGAGCGTACGTTCCGGTGCCGCCCTGCCACACGCCGTAATACCAGATCTCGTTACCGTGGCGCACGCGCTCGATGTCGATCAACCGGTAGCCCTCGCCGTTGAGGCCGGTCCACTTGCCCACGAACGCGTTCCAGTTGTCAAAGCGATAGAGCGCCTGTTTGCCCGCGCCCGGGAGCCAGACGCCTCCATAGATACGCTTGCCGTTGTCGTACTCGAGGACCTCGAGGTCCTGAAGGCGGAGGCCGGCTCCATGCAGCATCCGCCACTTGTGAACGAGTTGCGGCCAGGTATCGACGCGATACGTGGCATGTTTCGAGGCGGCGGCCAGCACACTCAAGGTGTCGTCATCGCCTGCTGTGATTGGCGTTTCGGCTGAAAGCGCACGCGGAGCCGCGCACAGGCCGCCGAGGATCGCCAGGGCAACGAGAAAGCCAAGGCTCGGACGAGTGCCACGTGCTCCGCCCGGCGCGCTCCATTGTCGAACGGACACGTGGTCAAGCGGCGCTTGGATTTCCATCTTCATCGTTCTGCTCCTTTGCCTTCTGATACACGTCCGCCAGATCGGCCGCGCCGCCAGACCGACGTGCTGCTCGGCCAAGCTCCGGAGTTCGTGTGTATGTTTTGTCTTTCTGGAGGGCCGTAGCGTGCCGTTGCACGAGGCGTGCGGGCGTAGGGAGGACAGGTGTCCTCCCCCACGCTCGACTGTGCTACGGCTCGACGATCACATAGGACGCGATGTACGAAGGCTGATTGGCCTCCTCCATGGGTGGAAGCGAGCAGACCACCGTGTAAGGCCCGAAGTCCGGGAGGGCACTGCCAGGCGCCCCAAAAAGAAGCAACTGGTTCCCTTCGCCCGCCGTGGACTGGGTTTCGGACCATCCCGTGCCCGCTGCCCCGTCTGTATCGCGAGCCTGCGCGACACAGGAGATATCCCGCCTCGAATGTCGATCGCGAACGAAGACGGCAATCTGCGACCACGCCTGGGTGGGGTTTTGGCGCACCACTGGGCACACGGCACTCTTCGTGCTGCTGCCGCGATTCGCGACGATGACGCCCGAGTAGTAGAGGCTCTGCGCCGAGCCTGAGGCCTGGCAGGACGAGCCAGGAAACGTTTGGACTTGCTGCGCTTCGACGATCGTCGCGGCGCCAAGACTGAGTGCCAGTGCCATGGCAATGCCGGGTGCCTTGGGACGCCAGCCCCGAACGATGGATGCTTTCAACATGGTTTGCTTTTCCTCTCTTGTCGTGTGTGTCGTGGGGGCGGCTGCTTTCGCCCAAGCGTCTGTCGCGAAGGCGAAGAGCCTCATGCTCCGCCGCGTGCTCCGCGCGACTGGAATTCGCCGCCAGTCAATCTCGGGCTCGCCCCCGACTTACTGATAGAAACGATTGGAGGATCGGATTCCCCTCACCGCGCGAGGCGGTCAGCTCATGAAGCAAGGGAGATGGGGAGGCGATAGCGGATCTACGCGCGCTACTGTTCGCGCGGCACGATCAATGGGTCCACGTGCGTGGCGCGCCTGGCCGGCGCGAACCTCCGAGGAAGGTCAACGAATGCCGTGCGGGGGCATCATCGCAGATCGTCTGCCTTGACGGTAAAGAATCGGCCGATCATTGCCGTCGTCTGCTCCCAGTCCTGGGTCTCCGCGCGGAGCTGCTTCCGGCCAACGCGCGTCAGCCGATAGAAGCGGGCCCGGCGGTTGTTCTCCGACGTACCCCACGCGGATGCGATCGCCCCCTCCTGCTCGAGCTTCAGCAGCAAGGGATAGAGCGTGCCCTGGTTCAATGCGAGCTGATCGCCGCTGATCTGCTCGATGCGCCTGGCGATGCCGTACCCGTGCAGCGGGCCCAGCACGTCGAGCGTCTTGAGCACCATGAGCGCCAGCGTGCCCTGGTGGATATCTCGCTTTGCCTTCATTGGAAGGAATCCCTTAGGTGACCGACAGACATGATCGCACGACTTATGTTGGTAAGCAACATGAGAAGTCGCGCGCCACGGGCTTCTTCCAAACGGCGGCGCTCGGGTGAGCTTCTAGGCGGCTCCCAACAGATGCATCACTCTGCCCGCAATGCGACCATCGGGTCCACGTGTGTGGCACGACGGGCGGGCAGATAGCACGCTGCTAGCGCGACCAATGCGAGCAGGGCGGGTGCAACCACGAACGTGGTCGGGTCGGTGCTGCTGATCCCGAACAGGAGGGACGAGAGCAGCCGGGCCAGCCCCAGCGCACCGAGGATCCCCAAGACGAGACCAACAGCGGCCACAGTGAGGCCGTCCAGCAGCACCATCGCCAGTACTGTGTCGCCCTGCGCGCCCATCGCCATGCGGATGCCGATTTCCTTGGTGCGCTGCGCTATCGAATAGGAAAGGACGCCGTACGTGCCGACCGTCGCGAGGGCAAGCGCGACGCCGGCAAAAATGGTGAGCAAGAGCGTGAGAAAGCGCGGGCGACTGACGGAGCCGGCAACGTTGGCATCCATCGTCTGAAGGTCTGAGACGGGGAGTGAGGCGTCAAGACGCCGCACGGTGCCTTGAATCTGGCCGAAGAGCGCACGCGGATCACGGCTGGAACGCACCACGACATTCATCTTCCTCACGCCCTCGTCGAACGCCATGACCTGAGGACTATTGAAGTAGAGCTCCGTGCCGATTTCCTCCGCGAGTCCGCCTTGCTTGACGTCCCTGGCGACGCCAACGATGGTGAACCACGCACCCTCATCACCGGGGCGGACCCGCCTGCCAAGAGGGTCCTCACCGGGATAGAAGGTCCTGGCGAGTGTCTCGTTGACGATCACAAC
>JBOGIN010000388.1:0-3155 GCA_050742275.1 Vicinamibacteraceae bacterium | reverse complement strand
TCCGTGTACTGACCGTGCTGTCCCTCACCGGCGATGCTGTAGGTCATCGGCGCGTAGATTTCCTGGGCGCGCTGGTACTTCGGTCCGAGGTAGGCGAAGGGGCCCGTGACGACGTCGATCGCGCCGTCGCGATTCACGTCACCGGCGGCGATGCCCTCGGCGTAGAAGCGGTCGGTGAGCTGCACTTTTTCGAAGTCGTCTGCGGTGACCTCGGCGATGAGGCCCGCGGCGGGCCGCGTCAGGTCTTCGACGGCCACGTCTCGGTAGCGCGCCTCACCACGGGCGACCACCAGCGCGAGCGGGCCAAAGATGCCGACGCGCTCCTGCGAGGCCGGGCGCGGCTCGGCCGGCCCTTCCTCGTCTCCTTCTTCTTCCTCCGGCTCCGCGTCGCCGCGAAGCTGAATGCGCAAGTCGCTCCACCCATCGTCGCGCGGCGTGATGGTCATCGACATGTACGGCAGCCGCTCTCGGCCGACGAACTCGTGGAGGCTCGTGCGATCGAGCTCTTTGCCATCCGGGCTCATCGTCACGCGGTACGCCGTCCCGGCGTCGGGACCGGCAATCGCGGCGAGAATCGCGCTCGTGTTGCCGGAGGCCAGGGGCGCGCGGCGCAACAGCACGCCTGCCTCGCAGCCGTCGCAGCGAAAGGCAAGTGTGAGGACGAAGTCCTGGTAGCCGCGGTCCAGCACGAGCCGGCCCAGGCTGCCTTCCCCGGCCGCGCCGACGATCTCGCCGCCGCGCACCTCCCACTTGGCTCCACCTTCAGGCTGCCAGCCCTCGAGGCTCGAGCCGTTGAACAGCGTGGCGCGCTCGACATGATCTTGCGCAGTGACGTTGGCAGCAAGCAGTGATAGCGCGGCACAGGACACGAAGGCAAGCGAAGCGCGGCTCATAGTGGCACTCCTTGAAACCAGGACGGTGTTTCGGCATATTAAAACATCCGCGTGCGCGTTAGACAAGACACTAAATTAACTTGAATTAGTATCTCGGCCAAGGTGGCGGCGTGTGATAAAGTGAGCGCCCGCGGCCCCGCAAACGAGCTTCACCTGCGCTGCGCGTTCGCGTCATGACGACCGAGCGACGCGGCGCGTGCCAGCAGGTGAGACGGCGCTGCACGACACTCACAAAAAAGGGCGCCCGCGCACGCGGCGCACCGAGCGCGCACGTGCCGACCCGGCGCCTTGACCGAACGCGTCAGCGTCTGGGCTTCTCGCAGGGTGTGATGGTGATCGAATGACCTCGGCAGATGATCTGTTTCGCGTCGATGGCAAGGTGGCGCTGGTGACCGGCGGCTACGGAGGCATTGGCGAGAGCGTGTGTCGGGCGCTCGCCGCGCGAGGCGCGAAGGTTGCCGTGACGGGCCATGACGCCGCCAAGGCGCGCGCCTGTGCGGAGGCGCTGGAACGCGAGGGCGGTAGTGCGTACGCGGCCGTGTTTGACGCTCTCTCGGTGGAGGACACGCGACGGATGGTCGATGAGGTCGCCGCCCATTTCGGACGCCTGGACATCCTCGTGAACACTGTCGGCGGGCAGCGCGAAGAGCAGGCGGATGCCGTCACCGAAGAGAACTTCGATTTCGTGCTGGACTTGAACCTGAAGAGCGTAATGTTCCAGTCGCAGGCGGCGGCACGGCAGATGATTCAGCAGGGGACCGGCGGCAAGCAGGTCCACATGGGCTCGGTGCGGACGATGCTCGCCCTGCGCGGTCGCGGATTCGCCGCGTACTGCGCCGCAAAAGGCGGCTTGAGCGTGCTCTGCAGGCAGCTCGCTGCCGAATGGGCCGAGCACCGGATCAACGTGAACGTGGTGGCGCCAACGTTCGTACGGACCCAGCAGGTTGCGAGATGGCTCGAGGATCCGGAGTTCTACCGGAACCTGGTGTCACGAATTCCCATCGGCCGCATCGCGGAGACGCAGGACGTTGTCGGAAGCGTGCTCTTCTTCGTCTCACCCGCCTCCGACTTCATCACGGGGCAGACGCTCTATCTGGACGGCGGCATTACCACGACACAATGAGCGCGCGCTTCCCAGACGAGGCCGTCGTCGCCTGGTTCGGCAGCCTTCCGCCGGACGCGGCGCCGATTGCCGGCGGCAAGGGCGCGAGCCTGAGTCGCATGAGCGAGGCTGGGCTGCCCGTGCCTCCCGGCTTCATCGTGTGTGCCTCGGCGTTTGGGACGTTCCTGAACCTCCACGGCGGCGTCGAACTGCTCCGGCACGTGACCGGCAGCCTCGACATCCACGACACCGGCGCCCTGGAAGCCGCGTTCGCACGGATGCACGACTTGATTGTTTCCAATCCCCTCCCGACGGCGCTCGACGCACGGATACGGACCGCGTACCAGCAGCTCGGCCTCGACGTCCCCGTAGCCGTTCGCTCCAGCGCGGCGAGCGAGGATGGCGGCGCGGCCAGCTATGCCGGCCAGCAGGAGACCTTCCTGAACACGCGCGGGATCGAGGCCGTGCTCGATCGCCTCAAGCAATGTTGGGCGTCGTTCTTCGCGCCGCGGGCCCTGTTCTACCGATTCCAGAAGGGCGCTCCGGACGACACACGGATTGCCGTCGTCGTGCAAGAGATGGTGTGCGCCGACAAGAGCGGCGTGATGTTCACGATGGATCCCGTACAGAAGCTCAGGGATCGGATGGTCATCGAAGCGGCGCTTGGTTTGGGCGAGGGCATCGTGTCCGGGCTGATTACGCCTGATCACTACGTGGTCGACCGCGACAATGGCGCGCCGCTGAGGGAAGTGATCTCGTGCCAGACGATGGCGGTCGTCTATGACGGCGAGACGGGGGGCACACGACAGGCGGCCCTCTCCAAAGAGGCGGGCAGCGCCCGCGTGCTCAGCCATGCTGAGCTGAACGGCCTGCGTGAGCTGGGGCTTCGCCTCGAAGAGTTCTTCGGCGCGCCGCAGGACGTCGAGTGGTGCATGCGTGAGGGCCAGCTCTTGCTCTTGCAGAGCCGTCCCATTACGACGCTATGAAGCAAGGGTCATGGACACGGCACTCATTCGAGCGGCGCAGCAGTGGGTGATTGACAGGTATCCCTACAACAGTCACCACCTGCTGAAGGCATTGGAATGGGTCGAGAGAATTGCGCCCGACGCCACGGAGGCCGTGCGCCTCGCCGCGCTCACGCACGATATGGAGCGCGCGTT
>JBOGIN010000387.1:0-2236 GCA_050742275.1 Vicinamibacteraceae bacterium | reverse complement strand
CGCCATGACGCCGTAGAGGCCGATTGCCGCCACGCACACGCCGACGCCCGCGAAGATGCCAAGCAACGTGGCGTACAGGCGTGGGCGGTACGTCGAGTTCGACACGATCTGTTCCATGGTCGCGACGTTGTACAGTCCCGCCTCCTCGTCCAGCTCGCGGGCAATGCGGCGGACAGCCGCCGTGAACGACGCCGGGCTCGCCGCCGGGCGAACGGTGTAGTACGGGCCGAGGGGAAAGACAGGAGGGGCATCGGCTTCGTCTGGCCACTGGCGGTAGTCCACGAAATATTGTGGTGTGGGAGCCGCATCGAGACCGAACTGCCGAACGTCGTCGACAATGCCGATGATTTCGAACGATCCAAAGGAGGTCCCAATCGTCGTGCCGAGCGGGTTCTCACGAGGAAAGTACCGGCGGGCCAGCGCCCGGTTGATCACCACCACGCGCGGCCGACCGGCACGGTCCGCTTCGGTGAATGCGCGACCAGCGATTACGCGCATCCCCATCGCTTCGAGATAGTCTCGGCTCACAAGGCGTAGGTCCGCGCTCGGGCGATCCGTGTCATCCCTCGAATGCGGCGACGGCACCGCGCCGATGGGTCTTCTCTCGAACGTCATCGTGTCTCGGAGCACCACCATGGGCAGTTGCCGTGCGTATCCAGCTCGCTCCACCGCCGGCAGCAATCGGAGTCTACCAACGAGATCCTCGGCGAACGCCTCGAGCCGCGCATTCGGGTATCGTTCGTGCGGCAACGCGACTTGAAAGGTGAGCACGTTGGTCGGGTCGTACCCGGCATCGACCCGTGACAGTGCGACAAAGCTGCGAACCAACAGGGCACCGGCGGCGAGCAGCGTCAAGGCCATCGCGATCTGCGCGACCACCAGCAGACCGCGCACGCCGCCCCGGCCGGCGAGACCAAAGCCCCAGGCCGCTGCGGCGGTCGAACCTCCAGAAATGGTGATGCGCATCGATGTGCCCTCCCGCAGGACCTCCGCCTGATCCGGACGCGCGTACCGCGCGGCGGGCGCCAAGCCAATCAGGAGGCCGGCGACGAGCGAAGCCGCGGCGGTGAAGGCGAGCACGGACACGTCCAGACCAATGGCATCGAGCCTTGGGAACGGCAGATAAAATCCCAGGTCCATGCGTCCAAGCGTTGTCGCGAGGCTCCGCAAGAGACGAATGCCACCGTACGCGAAGGCCGCGCCTCCTGCGCCCCCCAACAAGGCGAGCACCACGCTCTCGGTGAGGAGTTGGCGCACCATGCGCGCACGCCCAGCGCCAAGCGCAATCCGGATGGCGATCTCGCGTTGTCGTGTGGCGCTCCGCGCGAGCAGCAGGTTGGCGACGTTGGCACAGGCAATGAGCAGCACGCACCCGACAGCAAGAGTCAACACCAGGAGCGCGGGCTTCACGGGCTCCGCGATCTCATCTTGCCAGCGAACGAGCTCGTACGTCGTCGCCTGCCGATCCTTGCGGATCGCTCGCAGCATGGCGTTGATCTCAGCGCTCGCGGCTTGCAACGACACGCCATCCGCGAGACGTGCCACCATGACCCCGCCGCTGTCGGGTTCCCAGGTTGTGGGTGTCCAGAACTGCTTTTGACCATTATCGAACTCGAATCCGTCCGGCATCACCCCGATGATGGCGTAGGTCTCGGAAGTACGCCCGAACACGCTGCTGGAGAGAACAACGCTCTCGCCAAGAACGTCTGGATCCGCGCCAAAGTCCCGCTGCCAGGCAGCGTAGCTCAGCAGAATCACACGGTCCTGACCGAGCGCTTCCTCGTCTGCGCCAAACGTGCGTCCGAGCATTGCCGGCACACCGAGCACCGCGAAGATGCCGGGCGAGACGTCCATCCCCTCGAGATGCTTCGTCTCCCCGCGGCCGCTCATCGTCATCAAGGTCGGCATACCCGCGAACGCGACGTGCGAGAGTGTCGTCGCTCGAGAGCGCAGCTCCGTGAGCTCCGCCACGGTGATGCTGCCGCTATCCCGTGACGGAGCGCCCCTGTCCGATTCCGCCGCTGGCTCATTCGCGACAAGGGTGACGACACGGTCGGAGTCGTCGAACGGCAACGGCGTCAAGAAGACGCCGTTGATGACGCTGAAGATGGCGGTGTTCGCGCCGATGCCGAGCGCGAGGGTCAGAATCGCGACAGCCGTGAAGCCTGGCGTTCGTCCCAGACCCCGTAGCGCGTAATGCACGTCCCGTCGCGCTTCCTCCAACCACAGGAAGGAC
>JBOGIN010000386.1:0-8724 GCA_050742275.1 Vicinamibacteraceae bacterium | reverse complement strand
GGCTTCACACGCGCGACAGTGGCGTACCACCGTGAGTCGCGTCGTTTGCCAAGCTGGGGATTCTCAGGTGGCAGGTTCGCATACCACGACTCCATCGGCGTCCAGGCGTTGGCGCGCTCGGGGAAGGCAAAGCCGGGCGGCATCACGCCGACGATCGTGTAGGTCTGACGATCGGTCCTGAGCGGCTTCCCCACGATGGTCGGGTCGCCCGCGAATCGAGACCTCCACACCTCGTGCGCAATGACGGCCTTGTGCACGTCTCCGCCGAGCCGATCTTCCTCCGGAAGCAGCAGCCGTCCAAGGACCGGCGCCACGCCGAGCAGGCGCAACGCCTGCGGGTTGATCTGCGCCATGCCGATCACGACGGGCGGCCCGTCGGTGAGGAGCCTCGTATCGAACACCGTGTAGGCGCCAAGGTCGGCCAGGCGCGTGCTGCGGTCGCGATAATCTTCGATGTCGCGCAGAGAGCAGCCCCGCTTCGTATCCCCTTCCTTCAGGTTGACGGTTTGCACCTGCACGAGACGATCTGGCTCGCGGTAGGGATACGGCCGCAGCAGCATCGCGTAGACGAAGCTGAAAATGGTGGTCGTGGCGCCGATCCCGAGGGCGAGCGTCAGCAGCAACATGACCGTGAATGCCGGCCGGCCGGCGAGCGACCGCATCGCGTCACGAAGGTCTGCAGGCAACCAGGACGTCAGCATGTTAGCGGTCAGCGTTTCACGGGGAGCGGCGAGCCGCTGGGTATTACACCTCGCTCGCTCGCCTGGGTCGCCTGATTCATCACGAATGGTTGTGTCAGGAGGACGAACGGCAGCCCCGGCAGGCCCACCGGCCGCTGGGCGCGCTCGCCGCACGCGCCGCGAACAACCGTGTGAAACGACTGTTGTGGCTGTTCAATGACCACTCACCCGGCATTTGCAGCCGGCTGTTGCGTTTCGTGTGCCGCACCCGCCGTCTCGGTGCTCACATATCTACGGCAAAGGAGGACCGATGATTGGCCGGATCGCGGCGAAGGAGATGCTCGAGATGGTGCGCGACCAGCGTTTCGCCTGGTCGGCCGTGCTGCTCGTCGTGCTTCTCGGTGGTGCGCTCGCCGCCGGATGGCGGCATCTCAGCGATATAGCTGCCGAGCACGAGCAGGCGCGCAGGCTCCAGCGTGCGCTCTGGCTCAACAAAGGTGAAATAAATCCCCATGGGGCCGCGCACTACGGGACGTTCGCCTTCAAGCCGGTCGCGGAGCTCGCGTCGGTCGATCCCGGGCTCGATCCTTACGTTGGGGTCTCGGTTTTCCTCGAGGCGCACAAGCAGAATCTGGCACGCTACCGGCCGATCGAAGACGCGACGCCGCTCGCGCGCCTTGGTGCCCTGACGGCGAGCGCGACCCTCCAGCTTCTCGTGCCGCTGCTCATCATCGGCCTCACGTTTACCGCATTCGCGGGCGAGCGGGAGCAGGGCACGCTTCGGCAGCTCGTGAGCCTCGGGGTGCCGGCACAGGTGCTGGCGCGTGGCAAGGCTCTCGCCGTCATCGTGCCGCTGGCGGCGGTCCTCGTTCCTGCTGCGGTCATAGGCGCGATCGCCATGGCGCTCTACACAGGTCGCGACGGGATGGCGCTCAGCTCGTCGCGCACTGCCATCATGGCGCTGGTTTATCTGGCGTACTTTGCCATGTGGGTTGGCATCGGGCTCATCGTCTCGGCGCGGGCACGCTCGAGCCGCGCCGCGCTCGTGGTGCTCGTCACGGTGTGGTTTGCGAGCAGCTTCATCGTGCCGCGGCTGGCGGCGTCCGCCGCAGGTCGCGTCGTGCCGACGCCTACCGCCGTTGACTTCGCGGAGGCGATCGAGCGCGACAAGGCGGCGCTCACGCCGTTCGATACCCTCGTCAAGCAAGTCACGCACGAGTTGATGCAAGAGCATGGTGTGAACGATGTCAGCAAGCTGCCAGTGAACCCGAGGGCGCCGCCCTGATCAAGGGAGAAGAAGCAGACACGGCAGTGCACAATCGGCACTTCGCGCGGTTGGCCAACGTCCACATGCGTCAGGCAGGCCTGTATCAGGCCGGCGCGCTGCTCGGTCCCCTCGCGGCGGTCCAGTCACTGTCGATGGCCCTCGCCGGAACCGACTATGCGCACTATCAGGACTTCCTCGAGGCCGCCGAGCGCTACCGGACGAAATACGTCGATGTCCTCAACCAGGACGTGCTGAGCCATCAGCCGGCCGGCACGTGGGAGTACACGCGGGGACGCGAGCTCTGGGACAAGGTCCCGCCCTTCGAGTATCAGCTTCCAGGCACGGCCTGGGCATTGAAGCACCAGGCCGTGAGCCTGGCGCTGCTCGCGGCGTGGGTGGTTGCGGTGGTAGTGCTCGTGCCGATGACACTGCGCCAGGTTCGGGTGGAATAGCGAAACCGTGTTGCGACACATCCTTCGCTTCGAATGGCGACCCCTCGTTGCCGACCGAACGGTCGCCCTCGTGGCAGGCCTGTTTTCCGCGGTGCTCCTGTATGGGGCAGTGACCGGCGCCGCGTGGACGAGGGCGCAAGCCAGCAGCCTCGACACGCTGCGTGAGTCGAGCGCGCGTCGCGTCGCGGAGTGGCGCGAGCACGTGTCGACGACACCGCCCAGTGAAGAGGCAGACTTCACCCCCGCCAGCCCGTCATACATCGGCGCGCGACAGGGGCAGCACGTGCTGCTGCCCATCTCGCCACTCGCCAGTGTAGCGATCGGCCAGAGCGATCTGTACGTCAACTACTACAAAGTAACGTCGCGTACCCGTGAGTCGTTCATCCACGGCGAGCAGATCGAGAATCCGCTCACGCTGATGATCGGCCATTTCGATCTGGCGTTCGTCATCCTCTACTTCTATCCGCTCCTCATTCTGGCGGTCATGTACGACCTCACGTCGGGTGACCGCGACAGTGGCACATTGCGGATGCTGCTGTCGCAGCCGCTCCGGTTGCGCACGTTCGTGCTCGGGCGCCTGTCCACACGCGCCGTGGTCGTCGTGCTTCCGGCGCTGCTCATCCCGATCGTCGGGATCTGGCTGGGTGACGCCAATCTCGACAGCGTGGTGTTCGGGCGCCTCCTGATCTGGACGATGGCGGTGCTCGGATACGGGGCGTGCTGGTTCGCGCTTGCCGTCGCCATCAACGCGCTGGCGCGGCCACCCTCCTTCAATGCCTTGGCGCTCGCGGCCATCTGGCTCCTCGTGGTGGTGCTGGTGCCCGGACTCATCAACATCGGCGTCGCATCCGCCTATCCGGTGCCATCCCGCGTGGAGTTCGTCAATGCCACACGAGCCGCGACCGACCAGGCCCGTGTCAAGGGCAGCCAGCTCCTCAGCCGATTCTTCGAAGACCATCCAACGCTCGAGGCTACCGAAGAAACGATGCAGAACTTCGACATTCTCCAGGCCGCACGCGATGAAGACGTGGCGCGGCAGCTCGAGCCGGTGATTGCCCGGTACAAAACGCAGCTCGCCAAGCAACATGCCGTGGTGTCGGTGCTCCGGTTCCTGTCGCCAGCTGCGGTCGCACAGAGCGTGCTGTACGATGCCGCCGGCACGAGCTTGGCGCGCTACCAGCATTTCTTCTCGCAAGTGGACAGCTTCCACGAGCAGTGGAAGCAGTTCTTCGAGGCGCGCGGCTTCAGGGGCGCGAGGATGCGTCCCGTCGACTTCGACAGGTTGCCCACCTTCACGTATGCGGAAGAGCCCCTGCGGGCAGTCGTGAGGCGTACGTGGCTGCCACTTGTCGTTTTGTGGACCCTTGCAGTTGGCATCCTGCTGGCCGCATTGGTGACGTATCGGCGATACGCGGTCGCGTAGCGCGCAGTCACGACGCAAGACGGCGACAATCCGTGGCAGCGATGGTCCAGCGCAGGTGCTCGTCGGAGCTCAGCTCCAGCATGCGCCCTCAGCGATAGCTGCCCAGCAAGACGACCCGATCAAACTTTGTTTCCCCCACAATCTTGACGTACCACGTGCCCGGCTGCGGACGTATGATTTGCGTGGCCTCATGGCTGCCTGGCCGCGTCGAGCGTGCGTCGTAGTCCGTGGTTGTAGGCGCTGCACCACGCTTGACCAACAACGTAATATCCCCGCGTCTGCCAAGCGTGAGGAAACGCAGAACGCGCGCACGGCTAGACACGTCGATTGTGTACAGCAGTTCGGTGCCACGGTCGCCCGAAAGGCCGATGACCGGTCTATGGTTGACGAGTGGGGTCGCACCGTCGCTCGCTGCTGGCTCGAAGACGTGAATGCCGGCGATTCCCGTCAGCGCCAGCACGCGGTTATCGCCAATGGCGCGCATGTTGACTGGGCCATAGCCGCCGATATCAGTGAATCCGACGTGTCGTGGCCAGCGCGGATGGCTTATGTCGATCTCGTACACTCCAGCACCGCTGCCATACCACGCACGACCACCCCGTATCGCGAGGCTGATGCGCGGGTCGCCGCGCTCCTCGACGGGGGCATATCCGATGCGCTTCGGGCGTGCTGGATTGGAAGTGTCGACGATATGCAGTCCATTACTGCAGGCCACGTAGGCCATCGGTATCGCCTCCGCGAGCACGACGCCGAAGGCGTTCGCACAGCCCTCGTTGTAGTAGCCTAGCTCGCTAGCTCCTGAAGGGTTACGGACGTCGGCGATGCGCAGGCCCGCCCCTGATCCCGAATATGCGGCGATATAGAGAAGGCCGTCGCGAGCTTCCAGCTGAGCGGGATTATAGGGAAGCGAGTAGCGCGCGAGAAGGCTCGGCTGCTCAGGATTCGAGCCGTCCATGATTCCGATCTCGGCGCCTTCCGTGTTCTTCCCAACGTACGCATATCCGTTGGCCACCGAAACCGTATGTGCGAAGGGGAAAGGCTGCCGGGCCAGCTCGATCGGTGCTCGCGGGTTCGACACGTCGACGATGAACAGACCGTAGCCCCAAGCGGCAAGATAGGCGAGCGTGCCGTCGACATGCATGTCGTTGAAGACTCGATCCTGTAAGGCGGAGGGCAGACCGAATTCATAGCGCCCGACGACGTCCAACGTCGCGGCATCCGCGATTGCGAGCCCGTAGTTCTGCTGCAGAAAGAGCACGGTATCGGCGACGAGCGCGGCATCGTATGCATCAATGCTGCCCGGCATCGGGACGCTGGCCCGCTCCGTCGGCGCCATCGTTTTGGAAGTGTCGAGATGTACGAAGCGATCGGTCCGCGTCACCATCAGCGCGCCGCCCGGCACGCTCGCGGTCGCATCGGTCGCCAGCGTATCGACATCCACGTGGTTGACGGGCCGCGGATTGTCAGGATCGCCGATGTTCCAGACATCCAGGCCATCGAAGCCGACGCCGTAGGCCGCTTCGCCGTTCAGGATGCCCATCATCGAGGGCGGGCCCGCGGCGCTGCCGCGCGGCCTCGGTTCATTCGGATTGGACAGATCGAGAACACTCAGTTTTGATCCGAACGCTATCGCGAACGGCGCCTCGTATCGCAGGCTGAACACCTCGACGCCATCCGCGATGAACGACGGCGCTTGCTTCGGTGCCTGCGGCGTCGATACATCGAGCTGGTGAGCACGGCATTGCCGATCCAGTCCTTGCCGAAGGCATGAACCCAGGTGCCGTCAGTAAAGGTCTGGTCGTAGTGCACGCCCGCACCGACGCCGATCATCGTGAACACAGGCCTTTCGGGATGGTCGACCGATCCGACGATCATCCCGTTCTCGCTGTCGAACAGAAACACGTGGTTGTTCGCGGCCACGATGGCCTGCACATGACTGACGCCCGCATCGATGCGAACTTGGTTGACCAGCTCCGGCTGCGCCCGGTCGGCCAGAGAATAGACAGCTACCCCGCTGCTGTCGTAGCCGGTCTGCCAGCTTGCGTACAGGTACGCGCCCAGCTTGACCAGTCCGGTCAGCCGGCCACCGGCCGGCTCCTCCACGGCACTGACCTGCACTGGCACGTTCGGACCGGCGTACTTCAAGGTCACGACGACGCGGCCGGTCGCGACGTAGGCGTATGGCGCGGAGACAACCAGATCCTCGACCTGCCCACCGATCGCCCGGGCCAATGGCAGGGCATTGTCCGGGCCGGACGCAGGCGTCACCGGCAGGGCATGCAATGCGATGAACAACACTCCCAGCGCGGTCTTCTTCATGATTTCGTCTCCTCACAGAGCCTACATGGGACCGTGGTTGCTCTGGGCATGGATCATACCTGCGTCGGTAACATCACTGAGCGCATGGCTGCTGAACGAGGAACGTGCTTGACACGGCGCGACGTCCCGTCTCTCGCCACTTGTTCCCTGCCGCTCATCGGCCCGGCGCACCCGTTCATCGAATGTCGATCGGCGGGTGGAGCCTGCGGCCCGAACAATTGTGGGCGGATAACGATGCTCTCGAAGGCCATCCCGGTATCGGCATGCGTGCTCGTCATACACCTCGTTCTCCCGTCTGTCGCTGAAGCGCAGACGGCGGCCTCTGGAACCGTCCGCGGCTCGGTGGTCGATCCATCGGATGGGGTCGTCATTGGTGTGAACCTGACCCTCGCTCCCGTGGGCGGCGGGGCGGGTCGTACTGTCAGCACGGACACCGACGGTCAGTTCGTCTTCTCGGGTCTGCCGGAGGGGGTCTACATGTTGCGCGCCGAGTCCGCAGGCTTCCTGCCCTTCGAGCGTCAAGTCACGGCGGACAGAGAAGCGACGATTGAGGTGCCGGTGAGGCTCGAGGTGGGCGGGACGGAGCTGATTACCGTGGTCCCCGAAGATCGCGGCTATCGGCCCACGCTCGGAACCACCGCAACCAAGTTGGCCGGTGTCCCTGCACGGGACGTACCGTTTGCGATCGAAGCGGTTCCGTCTCGCGTGCTCGAGGAGCAGGAGGTGCAGACGGTGAACGAGGCCCTGCGTAACGTCAGTGGCATCGGCCCGACGGTTGGCTGGGGCGGTTCGAACTCACGATATGTCATTCGCGGCTTCGCCGCCGCAGCGCAGCTCAGAAATGGCTTTCGTCACAATCCGTTCGTCCCGATCACGGACATGGCGAATGTCGACCAAGTCGAGGTGGTCAAGGGTCCTGCGTCGGCGCTCTACGGGTCGTTCGATCCCGGAGGGCTGGTCAATATTCTCACCAAGCGCCCGCTCGCGCGGCGCCGGACCGAAGTGACGCTGACGGCTGGCAGCTTCGACCATGTGCGGCCTACGGTCGACCTGACGGGGCCGGTCACAGGCTCGGGCGATGCGCGCTACCGGCTCAATGCTGCGTTCCAGACGAGCGGCAGCCACCGGCAGTTCATCGACCAAGACACCGTCTTCGCGGCGCCAGCCGTCGAGTGGCGTCCGACGCCTCATACGTCACTGTTGATCGAAGGAGATTTCCTCTACCGCGACAGCGGCTTCGATCGTGGCTTCGGCAACGATGCCGTCGTGCTCACACTGCCACGCGAGCGGAATCTGGGCGAGCCCGTTGATCACCTGCGCTATCGAGGCGGCAGCGCACGATACGTTCTCGACCACCGATTCAGCGATCGCTGGGCGCTCAGAAACGGACTATCGGTGACGTCTGCAACGAGCGACGCTGCCTACTTTGGGGCAGCCTCGCCGCTCGTCGAGGATAGGCTCTACAATCGGCGGCCTTTCACCAGCGACGATCGGCAGACGGACATCGTCGCGCAGGCGGAGCTGTATGGAACACTCGGCGGCGGCCGGATGCTGCGTCACCAGGTGATGACGGGAGTGGAGCTCACGCGCGACGTGCACGATTTCGATCTGCAGCGAGGCGATACTGCGCCCATCAACCTTCGGAACCCGGTCTATGGTGCCGTGCCGGCTGGTATGGCGCCGTATTCGATCGGCACGTTCACGAACCGAGCCGTGGCGGTCTACGCGCAGGATCTGGTCAGCGTGGGATCGCGCTGGAAGGTCCTGGTCGGCGCCCGCTACACTGGCCAGTTCTCCAAGGCTGATATGGACTTCGACCTCTTCGCGGGAACGTTCGAACGCGATCGGTTGAGCCACGACGTCTCGCCCCGCGCGGGCGTCACGTTTCAGCCCGGCTCGCTCGTGTCCCTGTATGCCAGTGTGGGGCGCTCGTTTCGATCGATCGTCGACTCGATCGCGGCCGGCGGCATTCTCCCCGAACCCTCGATCGGCCGGATGGTGGAAGGAGGTCTAAAGGCCGATCTGCGTGGCGGACAACTCGTGCCGACGCTATCGGTGTTTCGTGTGACGCGCGACAAGGTCCTCGTCGCGGACCCGAACGACCCGTTCGGTCCCCAGATTCAAACCGGAGAGCAAGAATCCACGGGAACAGAAGTGACTCTCAACGCACGGCTCATGCGTGGATGGGAGGCGTTGAGCTCGTACGCCTACACCAAAGCCGTGGTCACCAAGGATACGACGATACCGGTTGGGGCTCGTCTGGTGAACGTGCCGCGGCACACCTTCAGCTTGTGGACCACGTATGCGTTGCCGCAGCACGTCCTCTCCGGCCTCGGGATAGGCGGAGGCGTGTTCTATCTGGGTGACCGTGCGGCCAACGCAACGAACTCGTTCGACCTACCGGCATACACGGTCGTCGACGCGGCCCTATTCTATCGCCGCCGGCCGGTTTGCGGTGACGATCAACCTGCGCAACCTGTTGGACGAGGAGTATATGGACTCTGGCGGCGGCTTCGTGGCGGCCTATCCAGGGGCGCCGCGCTCCACGATGGTCACGATGTCGGTTGTGTTCTGAGCTTGTAC
>JBOGIN010000385.1:0-11023 GCA_050742275.1 Vicinamibacteraceae bacterium | reverse complement strand
GTTGGTGCGGGCGAGCGACGAGCCGCCGACATCTTGGATCGATCCAGACACTGGCCATCGCGTGGTACGGCTCACGAGTGAGCCCGATAGTGCGAGTCTCTACTTCAATCAAAATGGCTACACGGCTGATGGCAACCGTCTCGTCTACACGACACCAGACGGCATCTCGGTGCTCGATCTGAAGACCCGTCGGGCGCGGCAGGTGGTCAAAGGACGAGCCCGAATGGTCGACGCCGGCCGGAAAACGCCGCGGATCTACTACACGCGTGACGAGGCGGTGTACTGGACGAACGTCGATACTGGCGAGACGCGCAAGATTGCCACGCTCCCGGGCCGCGGATCCATCGACACGGTGAACGCGGACGAGACGCTGCTGGCCGGCACGTATATCGAGGGCGACGGAAAGGACTACAACAACCGGCGTCCTGCACCGCGCCGCTCCGGCCAGAAGACCGTCGCCCAGCAGTCGCATTCACTCGACCAGCCGCGCAACAAGGGGCAGATGATGGAAGAGCGGTGGGCGGCACGCCTTCCCATGGGCCTCTTCACGGTCAACATCGACACCGGCGAGATCGAGACCATTCACCGCAGCAGGGATTGGCTCAATCATCTGCTGTTCTCGCCGACCGATCCCACGCTGCTGATGTTCTGCCACGAGGGCCCTTGGCACAAAGTGGATCGCATCTGGACGATCCGCACCGATGGCACCGACGTGACGAAGATCCATACGCGGACGATGGCGATGGAGATCTTTGGGCACGAGTTCTGGGGCGCCGACGGCAGGACGATCTGGTACGACCTGCAGACGCCGCGCGGCGAGGATTTCTGGCTCGCGTCGTACAACGTCGACACGAAGGCGCGGACCTGGTATCACCTGCAGCGCGACGAGTGGTCCATTCACTTCAACATATCGCGCGACGGGAGCATGTTCAGCGGCGACGGCGGCGACCCGGGGCAGGTGGCACGCGCCACGGACGGCCAGTGGATCTACCTGTTTCGTCCCGAGCTGATTGAGAATCGCGGTGTGAAGGACGAGAAGCTCGTTCGGCCTGGCGTGCTGCGGGCCGAGCGCCTGGTGAACATGTCGCGGCATCAGTATCGCCTGGAGCCCAACGTGAGCTTCACCCCAGATCAGAAATGGGTCGTCTTCCGCTCCAATATGCTCGGCCCGACGTACGTCTTTGCGGTTGAGGTGGCCAAAGCCGAGAGCTAGTGGTGGGAACGGAACGGAAGAAGGAGCCGAGTTCCTTGTCCGGGAGGGGAATGCCGCCGGAAAGGTACCCGGTTCCTTTTTCTCACACATCGTGCCATAATGCTTCCGGATCGCCCGGCTCCGATCTCGTGTTGATTCCCGCCTTTCCGCTGAATCCACACCACTTCCTTGGGCCGCACTTGGTATCGCTTGACCTCAGAGACACATCCTTTCCCACGCGGCCGGACGCGCCGCGGGGCTCGTTCTTCGTCATCCTCTCGTAAATCCCCGCGGACGCGCACGGAGGCGCAGGGGCTTGCACTGGGGCTCGCACTCGTGCCCGAAGCGGCGCCGTCCGAGCCGCTGGCCTTCGACGCGCTGGACCTCGACCCGGCGGTGCTGCTCGGGATTGCCGATCGCGGCTTCTCACACACGACACCGGTTCAGACCGCTGTCCTGCCGCTGATTCGCCAAGGGCGCGATCTCGTCGCCTGCGCCGAGACCGGCACCGGCAAGACCGCAGCCTTCGTCCTGCCGATCCTGGACCGCCTGCTGCGGCAGTCGCCGTCCGGCAACCCCGGCGCGACGAA
Organism: Vicinamibacteraceae bacterium; assembly: GCA_050742275.1. Lineage (GTDB taxonomy): Bacteria > Acidobacteriota > Vicinamibacteria > Vicinamibacterales > Vicinamibacteraceae > WHTT01. Next base: position 9,241 of record JBOGIN010000385.1, on the reverse strand, counting down.
AGTCCTGGTGCTCACGCCCACCCGCGAGCTCGCCGCCCAAGTGGACGATGACGTGCAGGGCTTTGGCTACCATGCGGGCATCAGCAGCATGGCCGTGTACGGTGGTGTGCCGACGGACCCTCAGGCGCGTGCGCTGGCTGCCGGCGTGCCGGTGGTCGTGGCGACGCCAGGACGCCTGCTCGATCACCTGCGCTCGGGCGACGCGTCGTTCGACGACCTCGACGTGCTCGTTCTGGACGAGGCCGACCGGATGCTGGACATGGGCTTCTGGCCCGACATCCGGCGCATCGTGGACGGCCTCCCGCGGGAACGTCAAACGCTCCTCTTCTCGGCGACCATGCCAGACGAAGTGATGCGCTTTGCCAACGCGATCATGCGCGACCCCGCGTTCGTGCAGGTGGGCAGCCGGAACGCCGCGGCCCGTACGATCACGCACGCCGTGGAGCACGTGCCGAGTGGGCGGAAGACCGACTGGCTGGTTGGGTTCCTGCGGGACGAGCCTGGTCCGATCCTCGTCTTCGTGCGCACCAGGCGCGGCGCCGAGCGGCTCGCGCGTGCTCTCGCCGGCCGGCGGATCCGCACGGCCGCCTTGCACGCCGATCGAACGCAGCGGGAGCGGATGGCGGCCGTGGAAGGCTTTCGCTCGGGGCAATACCGTGTGATGGTTGCCACCGACATCGCGGCGCGCGGCCTGGACATCGATGGCATCACGCACGTGATCAACTACGACGTGCCGCATTCGCCGGACGCCTACGTCCACCGTGTGGGCCGCACCGGGCGTGCGTCCAGTACGGGGACCGCGTTGACGCTGGTGTCGCCCGGTGACGAGCGCGCTCTCCAGGCGGTTGCCGACCGGATCCCGCTCGCAGGCTAGCGCTCACACCGCTCTACTCTCCCAACCGATACCGAAAGAGGGTCGCGCCGGACCGGTCCTTGAACGCAACCTCCAGGTGCGTGGCATGGACGGCGAGGCGTGTATAGCCATGGCCGGAATGGTAAAAGAGTGTTCCGTCTCCCCGTGTGACCGGATCGACTTTCGCGGCGGCGCCGCTCACGACCTGCAGGATGGGCCGGCTGCCCTCCGACGAGTCGAGCTCGATGAGCTGCGAATTGTGATCGTGACCGGAGAGCACCAGTGCTGCGCGGTGTCGCTCCAGGCGTTCCAGGAGTGAGTGGCGGTAGGCACGGTTCGCCGACGCATGAAAGTCCTGGTTCGAAGCGACCGCCCACCGAGCCGTCGTCGCCAGCGCGCCGAGCGGCGGGATCGCCAGCACGACTTCCCATGGGCTGCGGAGCTGGCGCCATCCTGGCCCCAGCAGAAAGCGCGCCGGGAGCGTGACGTGATGCGCCCCGTACGACCCGACCGGGTGGTGCGACGCCACCAGACGCCAGCGGGCCGACGCGGCCTGCTCCAGCTCACTCTCGAGCGCCGCCAGATATCGGTTCGCGAGGTCGTCTCTGCCTGCCGCGAAGAGATCGATCAATAACTGGCTGTCGATTGCGATGATGGCGAGCGACGCAGGTGTGTGAGGGATACGACGCGGCCGCATGAACTCGGCCAGCTGCTCCTCCGGCGCGTTGTACAGGCGCTCGTAGAGCTTGGTCGCGTCGCGTACGTCGTTCGGCCGCTCGCCTGGCAGCATGGTCCAGTGCGACACGCCGCCGATCCCGAGCCTGTCCAGGTAGTACCAGCGCGTGATATCACCGACCTCCCGCTCGCGGGGCAGGGCCCCGTCGGCATAGTCGTGGTTGCCTGGCACGAGCACGAGCGGTGCCGGCCGCTCGCCGAACCGGCATTTCCCGAGGAGGTCGGCGATGCGTCCCAGCCGTCTGATTGGCGCCGTGTCGCCAGTCTGGGGCCGTGGCAGGCCGGCCTCGTAAAGATTGTCGCCGAGCGCCAGGAGCAGCGGCGATTCCCGCAGACCGCCGCGGGTATGGTCGGCTGCCAGCTCCTTGGACATGGCGGTGGCCACGTCGGCAAGGCCCGGCGTCGGCGCGCCCATGTCGCCAAAGGCATACACGACGCCCTCCGCTGGGGCGGCGTCTGCTTCGGCCGGCGCGCGCTGGCTCGGCGCGATGTAAAGCGGCGCACAGGCGACGAGCGTGGCGAGCAGCGCGGCGAGCAGCGTCGAGCCCACTCGCACCGAAAAGGTACCCGGTTCATTTTTCCGACGTGACGTCATCGGACGACTCGAGTTCCTGGGAACGGCGGAGGGGAGGGCGTGAGCGGCGCGTCAATACTCCGCCAGCGCGTCATGCTCGAAACAATACAGCCAGCGCTCACCCGGCTGCGCCGAGGCCATCACCGGATGCTGGCTGCTTCGGGCATGGTCGCTCGCGTGGTGATTCGGCGACGAATCGCAGCACAGAGTCACGCCGCAGCTCTGGCAGGTACGGAGGTGCAGCCACCGGTCGCCGGTCTTGACGCATTCGGCGCACACGAGTTCTTCCGGCTGCTTGACCGTCTCGATGGCCTGGATGTGCGAGCATTGCCGTGCGCTCATCGTCGTGTCTCCATTCGGCGCGCGCGGCAACATATGCCTCAGACGGCGCGCGCCAATCGTGCGTGTCATCTTACCTTGCTCTCCACCCGCGATTCCGGTTAAATGCGACAGCGCGCCGGTTGCAATCGTTATGGACATCCAGGATCCACATCGCGGGCAGGCAGTGCTGCGGCAGGGGCCGGATCCGTCGGCGGCGCGGCTGTCCGTCATCCTCGTCCACGGCCGCGGCGGCGCGGCAGCCGATATGCTCACGCTCGCGCAGGAGCTTGACGGGAGCGACGTCGCGTATCTTGCGCCGCAGGCGGCAGGGGCGACGTGGTACCCCTATTCATTCCTCGCGCCGCTGGCGGACAATGAGCCGGGGCTCTCGTCGGGGTTGCGCCTGCTCGATGGCCTCGTGCGCGACCTGGAGGCGCGGCAGGTCCCGCCTGACCGGATCGCGCTGTTGGGGTTCTCTCAAGGCGCCTGTCTCGCGCTCGAGTGTGCCGCCCGCCATCCGCGACCTTACGCGGCCATCATTGGGCTCAGTGGAGGCCTGATCGGTCCCCCCGGCACACTTCGGCGCTACGCCGGGTCGTTCGAAGGCGCGGCGGCCTTCCTCGGCTGTAGCGACGTGGATCCACACATTCCCGTGGAGCGCGTTCATGAGTCGTCTCGCGTGTTTCGCGACCTGCAGGCCGTCGTTGACGAGCGCATCTACCCGCGGATGGGGCACACGATCAACGCCGATGAGTTGGACGCGGTGGCGGCGCTGCTGAAATGAGGCACTTGGGGAAGAGGACGTTCGGGGCGCGAAGCACGACCACGCGTACGGTCCTGGCCAGTGTGCTCGCTGTCGCGGCGATAACGATTCACGCAGCATTGCCGGCGGGTCGTGTGAGCGAGGCGCCGCTCGGCTTCGCCCCGGTGGCACCCGGTGTCTGGAAGGCAACCATCGGCACACCCGAGGATCTGACGCTGCTGACCGCCGCTGGCGTCTCACCAAAGACGGCCGCGCTCCGTGCGCTGCCGGCGGCGCGATTTCCTCTGCCCGAGGGGAGCGTCGCAGGACGCGCGTCGACGGGCAAGGTCGCCCTGCGCTTTCCCCTCGCGCCCGACGAGGAGATCTATGGCCTGGGTGTCGACTTCGAGTCGATGCGTCGGACGGGCTCCACGTTTCGGCTCCACGTCGACCACTGGGGCGGACGCACGGGTCGCACCCATGCACCGGTGCCGTTCTATGTCTCCTCCCGAGGCTACGGTGTCTTCATCGACTCGTCGCGCTACATCGGCGTCAGCGTCGGCGTGGGTGTGCGCCTGGTGGCATCCGAGAAGCCGCCCGTAATCGATCGGACGACCGGCAAGGACCGCTGGGACTCGAACCCGCGGTCCGATTCAATTGAGGCGCTGATTCCTGCCGCGGGCGTCGACGTCTATGTTTTTGCCGGGCCCACGATGCTCGACGCCGTGCGTCGTTACAATCTCTTCAACGGCGGAGGACCGCTTCCCCCGAAGTGGGGGCTCGGGTTCATGGCGCGCACGCCGACGGCGTATACGGCTGCGGATGCGCTGAACGAGGTGGCAGAGTTCCGCAAGCGCGGCATCCCGCTCGACATGCTCGGCCTCGAGCCGGGATGGCACGACCACGCGTATCCGACGTCGTTCGAGTGGGACGAGGAGCGCTTCCCAGACCCGAAGGCGTTCCTGGCGCAGCTCGAGGCGCAACACGTGCGCGCCCATCTCTGGTTCAACCCGTACGTCTCACCAACGGCCCCGCTCTACAAGCGGTTACTGCCGTATGCCGGCTCCCACCTCGTCTGGAACGGGATCGTCCCCGACTATTCCGACGCGACGGCACGCCAGATCTTTTCGGACCATCTTCGCGAAAAGGTGGTGGGGCTCTCACCGCGCGCGCTCGGCGGCTTCAAGGTGGACGAGGTGGATGGTTACGATCGCTGGCTGTGGCCGGATCTCGCCCTGTTCCCGTCGGGACACGACGGCGAGCAGATGCGCCAGACCTATGGGCTGTTGATTCAACGGCTGCTCATGGATCTCTACCGCAGCGTGAACCGCCGCACGCTGGGCCAGGTCCGCGGCACCAACGGCGGCGCGTCGTCGTTTCCGTTCGTCATCTACAACGATAACTACGAGTTCGACGAGTACATCACCGCCGTGGCCAACAGCTCGTTTGCCGGCGTGCTCTGGTCGCCGGAGGTGCGCGGCAGCGAGGAGGGAGAGGACATGCTGCGCCGGACGCAAGCCGTCTGCTTCTCGCCGCTCGCGCTCTTCAACGGATGGGCGACGAAGACGAAGCTGTGGACCCACGCCGAGGTGGCCGACGCCATTCGGGATGCGATCATGCTGCGTATGCGGCTCCTGCCGTATTGGTACACAGCCTTCGCGCAATTCCACTACGAGGGCACCCCGGTGATACGGGCGATGCCGCTCGTCACCGATGATGCGCCGGAAGTCAAGGATCAGTACATGATTGGCGACGCCCTGTTGGTGGCGCCAATCTCGCCGGGCGCCAGGTCGCGCAAGGTCGTCTTGCCGGCAGGAACGTGGTTCGACTTCTATACCGGGCGACTGGTCGGCGAGGCGGAGGTCGTCGAGGTTACGCCTGCGCTCGACGAGATCCCGCTGTTCGTCAAAGATGGAGGGCTCGTGCCGATGATCGGCGACCGCCTGTTCGCGCCTGGTCCAGACGAGGTATTGCCCCTGGAGGTGCGGCACTACGGCGGGAAGCCGGGCGAGATCGCGCTCTACGACGATGACGGTGAGACGTTCGAGTATGAGCGGGGCGAGCACAGTTGGACGCGCTTGAGTGTCCGGCGGGATGAGAGCGGTGTGTGGAAGGAAACGATAACGCCGGATGCCAACGGGAAGCGCTGGCGTTACTCCGAGGTAAAGTGGACTTTCATGACGTCGCAATAACGGCGCGCACTCTTCAGGCCGCGCGCTACGTGCCTGGAGCTGCCCTGGCCGTACGTGGGCAATCCTGCAGAGTCGCCGACGGGCGATAACACTACGGAAGCGGAAGGGTGGCTGATGTCCAAGGTCTCAATGCGTGCTTGCGCGGCGCTGTTGCTGCTCGCGGCGGGCTGTGCGGGCGGAGGTGAGCGAGGCCAGCGGACCATCACGCTTGCCGTCATTCCAAAGGGCGCCACGCACGAGCACTGGAAACGGGTCCACACCGGCGCCCTCAAGGCCGCAGCGGAGCTCACCAATGCCGACCGGCGGGTCGAGGTCATCTGGAAGGGACCGCTTCGCGAGGATGACCGCGAGCAGCAGCTTCAGGTAGTCGAGGGGTTCGTCAGCCAGGGCATCGACGGCATCGTGCTCGCGCCGCTGGACAGCCGTGCGCTGCGCCGCCCGGTCGAAGAGGCGGCGCGTGCCGGCATTCCGACCGTCATCTTCGACTCGGCGCTCGACGCGCCGAACCCGACGGTCAGCTTCGTCGCCACCGACAATGAAGAAGGAGGGCGATTGGCGGCGCGGCGCATGGGCGAGCTGCTTCAGGGGCAAGGCACCGTGCTGATGCTGCGATACCAGGAAGGATCCGCCGCGACCGAGGAGCGCGAGCGCGGCTTTGTCGAGGAGCTGGCGGCCACCTATCCGAAAGTCGAGCTCATGTCGTCGGATCAGTATGCGGGCGCGACGCGCGATACCGCGAAGCGCGCGTCGGAGAACCTCTTGAATCGCCTGGCGAATCGTCTCGATGGCATTTTCACGCCGAACGAGTCCTCCACCGCCGGTATGCTGCTCGCGCTGCAGGATCTCGGCCGAGTCGGCAAGATCATATTCGTTGGCTTCGACTACAGCTCGGCCTTTATCGGGCCCCTCCAGCGCGGTGAGCTCCAAGGCTTTGTCGTGCAGAATCCTGTGCAGATGGGATATCTCAGCGTGAAGACTATGGTCGCGCACCTCGAAGGGGAGAAGGTTTCCGAGGTTGTCGACACCGGCGTGATGATGGTGACGCTCGATAACCTCGAGGACCCAAAGGTCCAAGAGGTCATCAATCCACCTGAGATACGCACAGGCGGCGGTTGAGCCGCCCGGATGCTCAGCCTCCGCCGACCTTCCGCGGCGTCCGTACACGTTGGAAGAAGCTGCGCGTCGAGGTCTTCTTCCAGGGCTGCTCTATCTGAGGCTTCGGCGGCCGCCGGGGCACAGAGGCCGCATCGGTGGTGGGCGGAGCTTCCTCCGCGGCTCTGGCGCGGACGGCGCGGTCCTCGGCCTCGTCGCTGTCGAGACAGCACTGCTTGTACTTGCGGCCGGAGCCGCAGCGACACGGGGCGTTGCGCCCGGGGCGATCGCCGGTCGCGGGGTGCGTCGTCATGAGCGTCTCTTTCCTTCCAGATCGAGGGTCGTCAGTACATGCCGCCCATTCCCCCCGCACCCGACACCGGCGCTCCAGTCTTGTCCGGAATCTCTGACACGAGTGCCTCCGTCGTGAGCAGGAGGGAAGCGATAGACGCCGCGTTCTGGAGCGCCGACCGAACGACCTTGGTCGGGTCGATGACGCCAGCGTGCACCAGGTTCTCATACGTGTCGTTCAGAGCGTTGAATCCTTCCTCGGGTCCCATCTCCCTGACCTTCGAGACGACGATGGAGCCTTCCTGGCCGGCGTTGTTGGCGATCCAGCGCAGCGGCGCTTCGATGGCGCGGGCGATGATGTCGACGCCGATCCGCTGATCACCGCCAAGCTCGAGCCCTACGAGCGCCTTCGACGCGCGGAGCAGTGCGACACCGCCGCCTGGAACGATGCCCTCTTCGACGGCCGCCTTCGTCGCGTGCATGGCATCGTCGATGCGCGCCTTCTTCTCCTTCATCTCGGTCTCGGTCGCGGCGCCGACCTTGATCACCGCAACGCCCCCCACAAGCTTCGCGAGCCGCTCCCGCAGTTTTTCGCGGTCGTAGTCGGATGTCGTGTCCTCGATCTGCGTCCGGATCTGCTTGATGCGGGCCTCGATCGCCGTCTTCGTGCCAGCGCCCTCGATGATGGTCGTGGTGTCCTTGTCGATCGTGACCTTCTTCGCTCTGCCGAGATCCTCGAGCTTCAGGTTCGCGAGCTTGACGCCGAGATCTTCGGTGAGTACCCGGCCGCCAGTGAGGACCGCGATGTCCTCGAGCATGGCCTTGCGGCGGTCGCCGTAGCCTGGCGCTTTGACGGCCGCGCCCTTCAGTGTCCCGCGCAGCTTGTTCACGACGAGCGTCGCCAGCGCTTCGCCTTCCATGTCCTCGGCGATGACCAGCAACGGCGTGGCGCTCTGCGCGACTTGCTCGAGCACCGGGAGGAGATCCTTGAGGCTGGAAATCTTCTTCTCGTGGATGAGAATGTATGGATCCTCGAGGACGACTTCCATCCGCTCGGGATCGGTCACCAGGTACGGCGACAGATACCCGCGATCGAACTGCATCCCTTCGACGACCTCGAGCGACGTCTCCATCGTGTTGCCCTCTTCGACGGTGATCACGCCATCCTTACCGACCTTGTCCATGGCCTCGGCGATGATCGTGCCGATGGGCTCGTCGTTATTCGCCGAGATGGCGCCAACCTGGACTACCATGTTGCCGCTGACCGGCGTTGACATCTTCTTGAGCTCCGCGACAATTACCTCGACCGCCCGGTCGATGCCGCGCTTGACCTCCATCGGGTTTGCACCGGCAACCACGTTCTTCGCGCCCTCCCTATAGATGGCTTGCGCGAGCACTGTCGCGGTTGTGGTGCCATCACCGGCGCTGTCGGAGGTCTTGCTCGCGACCTCACGGGCCATCTGCGCCCCCATGTTCTCGAGCGGGTCCTTTAGAGCGATTTCCTTGGCGACGGTCACGCCGTCCTTGGTAATCGTCGGCGATCCGAACGTTCTGTCAAGGACGACGTTGCGCCCCTTGGGACCGAGTGTGACCTTTACCGCGTCGGCCAACTGATTGATGCCGCGCAGGACGGCCTGACGGGCCTGCTCGCCGTACACAATCCGCTTTGCCATGACATTGATCTCCTAGCGCGACGTTCTAGCTGCACGACGCTTCTATTACGCGTCGAGACAGGACCATGCAGTCCGCCATCTTTCGCCTTGGCAGGGGACGTCAGGGCCGAAAGGTGAGCTTGTTCACGCTCCTGGCCTTGTACAACTTCGCGCGGTTCTCTTCGGCTTGCTTCTGCTGACGCGCGATCTCCCGTTGGGGAGCCTCTTGTTCATCCAGCCTGATTGCTTCGACCGTTGCGGCGCGTGCCAGAGCATCCCGTTGCTTTGAAGACACCACCAGCCGAAACCCGGACGGATAGAAGGACTGGAACAGGGCGATCGAGGATTGCGAGTCTTCCCAATGTGCCACGATCTTGTCGTCGTCGGAGACCTGGAACCGCAAGGACGCGACCTCAGCGGTGGCGGGCAGCGTTGCGACGCCGTACGTCGCCGAGAGAGCGTCGACCATATCTGCATTCGTCAGCCCTTCGATCCGATCGCGGTCATAGCTGACCACCATTCGAAAAAGCTGGCCGTTGTAGAACCTGAAGAGGACTTTGCTCACTGATTCTTGTTGCGGTGAGGAGCTGAGGGCGTGTGGCGGCAGCCACATCAGCTCTTGAATCAGTTGTGGGCGCTGATGGAGCACTTGCCCCTCAGCCGTGAGGCCTGCCTGCTCCGCGACGGACACCAAGCTCATACCTAGTTGAAAGTCCCGGTAACTGGACAGATCTTGGGCGGAGATCGAGGGTGTCGAAATCAGGACCCCAGCGATGGACATTGTGAGAA
>JBOGIN010000384.1:0-2539 GCA_050742275.1 Vicinamibacteraceae bacterium | reverse complement strand
ACTTCGTGTTCTTCGTGCTCTTCGTGGTGAAGATTTGTCGTGTTCTTCGTGGTGAACCCTTCAGTCTCTCTCCACCGGCTCGTACCACAGCCGCTCGAAATGCGCCGTGGAATCACCCGGCATCCAGAATGCCAGCATGCCCGGCGACTGGATGCTGTTGTCTTCCTCGGAGGCCACCGGAATGCCGTTGAGCCACACGCGCATCTCTTCGCCGACGTGCTCGACCATGATCTCGTGCCAGTCGTCTCGATCGAGCCGCAGCCGGCGCAGCCGCTCCAGTCCGACGCGGTTGCCGCCAACGAACTTGTAGACGATGATCTCGTGGTCGTTGATGTCGAGGCGCACAGCATAGTAGTTCTGCACGTCCTGCACGCGCCAGGCCAAGCCGGCCGCCTCGTCCCCCTGACCGATGCGCACGCGGATACCGGCACGGAAATGCTCGAGTCGCGAGTCCTTCAAGACAGCCAGCCGGTAGCCCTGATCGCCAATGGTCGTCTGACTCAGCACCGCTTGGCCATCGATGCGTTGCACGTGCCAGCTTCCGGCCTCGTCCACGCTGGAGCTCATGGCGCGAAACATCGCCGGCAGGCTCCCCTCTTTCGCCTGATCGAACGTCACCGTCGTCTCGTCGTCCGATCCCGCCGTCGAGCTGATAGGCAGCACCGCGAGCGCGATGCCGAGCAGGCAGAGGGTATCGCGGATGCACATGCCAGCAGTCTGGGCCATGAAACCTGAAGAACGCGTGAAGGCCGTCTTCATCGTCGGTTCAGGTGGAAGATCGTACCCTGCCAGGAGACGTCGTGCACGCGGTTCGACCGCGCACCGTCCTTTTATCATGGTCATCATCATCCGCCGGTCGAAGGTCGTCTCTTTCGGGATCCTGCTGCTGCTGCTGTGGCCGGCCGCCTTGGCGGCGGCGCCCGTGTCGCCGACGCCACAAGCCGACACGGGAAGTCTGATGGTGGAGGTCCGCGACGTTCTGGCTGGGGTGCTCCCCGGCGCGACGATAACGGTCGTCGGCCCATTGCCTGGCACCGCCACCCTCTTCGACGTGACGAACGGGCGGGGCGAGGTGGTGTTCGATGGTCTGGCGCCCGGCCGCTATCGGCTTCGCGTGGAGATGCCAAGCTTCGAGACGGCGGAGGTGGATGACGTCGAGATCCGGGCAGGACGGCGCGCCCGGCAGGCGGTGACGCTTTCGCTCAGTCGCTTCACCGAGGAGGTCGTGGTCGACCAGGATGACGCCGACCGGCGCCTGACCGACAGTTTCACCGAAACGATGTCGGAGGAGGAGATCGACCAGCTTCCAGACGACCCGGAGGAGCTGGCGACATTGCTGCGGGAGCTGGCTGGGCCGGACGCGGAGCTGCGAGTCAACGGGTTCGAAGACGGCGAGCTGCCGCCCAAGTCTCAGATCCAGGCGATCCGCGTCCGTTCCGATCCGTTCTCGCCGGACGTGCATGGGGCGGGACGGCCGCGTGTCGAGATCATCACCAAGCCGGGGTCGAGCGCCTGGGAGAATCGCGTAGACTTCGGGTTTCGTGATCAGTCGATGGACGCGCGCAATTACTTCGCCCCAGAGCGCGGGGTGGGGCAGACGCGGAGATGGCGGTGGAGTGTCAGCGGCCCGCTCATCAAGAACAAGATGTCCATCGCGCTCGACGTGCGAAGGACGACCGCCTCCGACGCTCAGACCATCGTCGCCATCCGGCGCGACGGGACGCCGAACGATATCGTGAATCAAGAGTTCGGTCGTCTCGACGTCGGCCTGCGCCTCGAGCATGGGCTCACGGACTCGCACACGCTGCGCTTCGAGTATCAACGACGCGGCGGTGACCAGAACAACCTCGGCGTCGGCCAGTTCGACTTACCGGAACGTGCCTACACGAGCGAAGACTTCGGAAACATCCTGCGCGTGTCGGAGATGGGGACCTTCGGCAAGACGGCGTTCAACGAGTTTCGCGTCGAGTACTCGTGGGATGGGGAGGACGTGCGCTCCTCGAGCGATGCCGTGACGATCGACGTGCAGAATGCGTTCACGTCGGGCGGCGCGCAGCGGGGAGGCGGGGCACGGCAGCGAGAGCTCGAGATCGAGAACGACCTCGAGCTGGCGGTGAGCGATCGATACAAGATGCGGGTGGGCTTCGAAGGTGAGGTCGGGTGGTCGCGGACCGACGAGTGGGAGAACAGGAACGGCACGTTCGAGTTTGCAAGCCTGGCGGATTACGACGCCGGTCGTCCTCTCCAGTTCCGCCAACGCCTCGGCAACCCGCTCATCGATTACTCGCGGTACGAGCTGGGCTGGTACTTTCACAACGAGATTCGCCTGCGTGAGAACCTGGAGATCGGTTTGGGGCTGCGGCACGAGTTCCAGTCGCACCTGGACGACTGGAACAATGTCGGCCCGCGCGCGAGCTTGGCCTGGACGCCAGGCGGAGACGAGGGGAAGACGACAATCAGCGGCGGATTCGGCATTTCCTATGAGTGGTACGACACCAGTATCTATGAGGAGACGCTCAGAGTCGACGGTGTGCAGCAG
>JBOGIN010000383.1:0-2454 GCA_050742275.1 Vicinamibacteraceae bacterium | reverse complement strand
GGCCGCGCGTGCGCCGAATGGAGAACCTCTTGGCCCGTCGACTCGTCCTTGTTCGAATAAGGAGGACCTGACGTGATAGTGACGACCACTGCAGCACTGGATGGACGGCCGGTGAAGTCGTATCTCGGTGTGGTGACCGGCGAAGCCATCCTCGGTGCGAACATCTTCCGCGACCTCTTTGCGGGCATTCGCGACATCGTCGGCGGGCGCTCGGCCGCGTACGAGCGGGAGCTGCGGCGTGCCAAGGATCTTGCCTTGCAGGAGATGCAGGAGCAAGCGACCGCGCTTGGCGCGAACGCGGTCATTGGCGTCGATCTCGACTACGAGACCGTCGGCCAAGGAGGCAGCATGCTGATGGTCAGCGCCAGCGGGACCGCCGTCGTCATCGAGTAGCTTGCGAGCTGGGCTGGGGGGCGCCGACTGCGCTCCTCCGACCGATCACGTCGAGTTGGCGTCGTTCTCCTCTTCTTCGAGGTCAGACTCCGCACCCGCCAGCACTTCAGCCGCCCTTTCGGCATCGGTCGCGTGAACGAGCAGGTCGACGCCACCCATCCAGAGATGGGGGCGCATCCCGCCGCAATCGTCCGCCTTGATGAGCACCGGGACGCCGGCCGCCTCGAGCGTGGCCTTGGCGATTTCCGCTTCGAAGCGGTTGACGTAGGTAGCTGCGCGCACCAGCTCTCCGTCGGACATGGCTGAATCCTCACCGTTATGATACCTCTCCTGCCTGGGCGGTGAGTTAGTATGTCGCGAATGAGACCTATTGCAGCCGGACGGCCCTTGGCCTGGCATTTCCTTTTCATGTTGCTCGTCGTCCTGGGGATAACGACCCTGCCAGCCCAGGTGAAACAAGGCTCGGAGGCGCGCTTCCGCGCTCTCGTCTTCTCCAAGGTCACGAACTACCATCACGAATCGATTCCGAACGGCGTTGCCGCCATCGAGAACCTCGGCGCCGAGCACGACTTCGACGTGGTGGTGAGCGACGACGCGGCACAGTTCACGGACGAGACCCTCGCCACCTTCGACGTCGTCATCTTCAACAACACCAACTCGACGCCTGACAAGGGGAGCCTCCTCAACGCCGACCAACGCGCGGCGTTCCAGCGCTACATCCGCGGAGGCGGCGGGTACGTCGGGATCCACTCGGCGTCAGGCACGGAGCGCGATTGGAAATGGTACGGCTCGCTGGTCGGCGCATTCTTCAAGAAGCACCCTCCGGTGCAAGAGCTCGAAATCAAGGTCGAGGACCGTCGTCACCCTTCCACCAAGCATCTCCCGGAGACGTGGGCTCGCACCGAGGAGCCATACGACTTCGTGATCAACCCGCGCCGTCAGGTCCACGTGCTTGCAAGCTACGACACCACGACCTATGAGGGACACACCATGGGGCCCGATCACCCGATCTCATGGTGCCAGAGCTTCGACGGCGGCCGATCCTGGTATACGGGCCTGGGCCACGCCCCGTCGGCCTTCACCGACGAACCGCTGTTCCTTCAGCATTTGTTGGGTGGGATCGAGTGGGCCGCTGGCGCAGCGGAGGGCGATTGCAGCGCGGGCGCGCCGTAGGACGAGAGGCCTAAAAGAGCGTGTGAATAAATTCGTGGGGTCCGCCTTCTCGTGGGGTTCGCCTTTAGGCGGACCTACATGGCTGATAGGGCCCGAGCTCGCGCTGTCATGGGCCGCCTAAAGGCGGCCCCTACTTGAATTCTTCACAGGCTCTAAAGACCGCGCGGTCGAGGCGCGTGATTGACGCACACCAGCGCATGCCTAGAAATTGACCCGTGCCATCAGTTGTAGCGATCGCGGTCCGTATGCGGGCTCTTTGATCAGGCCGAAATCTGGGCTGGTGAAGTCGGTGATTGGATTCCCTCGCCCGGCGCGATTGAACACGTTGAACGCATCCAGGCGAACGTCGATGCTGACGCCCGCCGTGAGCGCGAACCGTTTCTGCAGGCCAAAGTCTTCGGAGACGCGTGCTGGACCGCGGACATCCGCCAGGAAGCGTGGCCCGGTCCCGAGTCGGAGCGGCACACCGCCGGAGGTGACCGGCGGCATCTCGAAGGCCTCCGGATTCAGATAGCGCGTGCCGTTCTCGAAGTCGAGCCCGCCCTCATCCACGACGACATCGACGCCGGGCACGACGTCCGGCCGGATCGCGCCGCCGAACATCGTCGTGTCCGTGTTGATCTCGCTGTCGACGCTGAGCGGGGCCCCCGACCGATAGTTGTGCACGCCCGTCACCGTCCAGCCGCCGAGCAGCGCGTTCAATAGCCCGCCGTGGTTCATGAACCGGCGCCCCTCTCCAAAGGGCAGATCGTAGACCCACGTGAGCTTCAAGAAGTGCGGGACGTTGAAGGATGCCACCGAATACTCGGCGTCGAGATCGTAGACGTTCACGATGCCGGCGCCGAGCTGCGAGTCGGTGTTGGTCATCGCCTTGGACCACGTGTATGC
>JBOGIN010000382.1:0-15696 GCA_050742275.1 Vicinamibacteraceae bacterium | reverse complement strand
GCTCGGACGAGCGCCGCGGCTCGGACGAGCTCGCCGCCGCTGCGCAGCGGCTCCAGGAGGCCCGTCTCGGTGCTCCCGGCGGCCACGCGCGCCGCCAGCCGCTCCGCCGACGCGCCGACGTGATCCCCGGGCAGGGTGGGCGCCGCCACGTCGAAGACCGACACGACCTCTGGTGGCGACGTGCGGGGAACGATCTGGTAGACCTCCACCATCCCGACGCGGCCTTGCGTGACGTCAGGCGCGACTTGCGCCCGAACCGCGGCGATGTCTCCGGTCGCGACGGCCTTGGACGACAACGCCCTCGCCAGCCGCCCGGCATGCCGTCGGACGGCGGTTTGTCGCTCCTCGTAGTACTCGCTGGCCACCTCGCGAGACGAGCTCAGCACCTCGTCGATGGGCGACGAAAACCAACGATTCGCGCTATTGCGAATCAGCTCGCCGCCGACAATGAGCACGAGCACCGACGGCACGAACGTCATGCCCAGGAGCACCAGCACGAGCTTGGCGCGAAAGCGCGCGAATGGCAGGGCACGGCGGCGCTCCACCACCAGCTTGATGATGTTGCGCACCAGCACGAACACCAGCGCCACCAGCATCGTCAGGTCGACGGCGCAGAGCGCGTAGAGGACGACTTCGGCGAGAAAGTCCGGGGTGAATTGAGCGGAGCGATCGACGAGCTGCACCATCGCGGCAAGCGCCGCGAGGAGCAAGCCAATCGCCAGCAGGATGAGGATGGGATTATCGCGCAGGGGCCGACGGTCGACGGCTACGGCCCCTGCCGTCCTGTGTGGTGTTGGCGGCGATGCGGTCCCTGAAAAGAGGCTCGTCACGGGTACCGAGCTCTCAGCGTTCGGCGATCGCGGAAGCAATCGCAGTACCCACAGCGTCGAGTGAACGGCACTGGGCTCACGGCAAGAACGTGAACTTCGCGCTGCCCAGCGCCGCGCCGCGGCCGAAGAACCACTCCCACGGCCACGCGAACAGCAGGCTCGTGCGCGGCCGCGTCTGCGCGTGCACGCGCACCGAGTACTCGCCGTCGCTCCTGAGCGGCCCTGTGCTGAACAATGGCCGCCGGTTGAACGTCGTGACCCGGTGCCGGACCGTCGCGGCATCGTCAGTCACGATCACCTGCTCGGTGCGCCCATCCTGCATCTCGGTCACTTGGTAGCGCCGCGTCAAGTTGTCGTAACGCACCGTCACGGCAATCGTCGCATTCGCCACGAGGCGGTCGAACCAGAGGGCGGAAGTCTGCCTCAGCTCAACATAGTAGGTGAACGTGGTTGGCAACCCACTCTGAATCGCTTCGCGCAGCTCGCCGGTGAGCGCGCCCGGCACCGAGAACGAGACCAGGACGCGTCCCTCGCGGGCGATGGGAACCACCTGAACCCCCGCCGCCTCCGCCGCACGTCCCTGCTGCGCTAGCAGCAACCCCAGCATCATCACGAGGCCACATCTCAATAGGCTCACGTCGGCCCGCTCGCTTTCTGCCCCGGTTTGTCGATGCTATCGTTTCAGCCAATCCGGTATGCTGGGACACCCGGAAACGTCACGACTCTTCCTTCGTGCTCAACAGCTCCTCCAGCTCGCTCATGAATTCGCCGATGTCGCGAAAGTGCCGATAGACGGACGCAAAGCGTACGTAAGCCACCTTGTCCAGCTTGCGCAGCTCTTGCATGACGAACTGACCGATCTCCGCCGTCGCCATCTCCTTCTCGGGTCGATCCTGGAGCATGGCCTCCACGCGATCCGCCGTGCGCTCGAGCGCCGCCACCTTCACCGGGCGCTTCTCGCACGCCTTCAACACACCCGCGATGAGCTTCTGACGATCGAACCGTTCCCGCCGGCCGTCCTTCTTGACGACCATGTACGGGATCTCGTCGACCCGCTCGTAGCTCGTGAAGCGCTTCCCACATTCGAGGCACTCCCGCCGCCGGCGAATCACCTCTCCCTCGCGGCCCTCCCGCGAGTCCACCACCTTGTCGCCCAAATGTCCGCAGTACGGACACTTCACGCGCCGCGCCCCTCCTGCTCGAGCCTACCACCGGCCGCTTTCAACCCGGGTGGAAGCCGTGGCACGCCAGGCCCGGTGGACGCGGCCAGCGCCTGACTGTGGGGCGGCATTCGGCGTTCCGCCTGCGGCTCGGACGGATCCTCGACCTCCGCACCGACGTCGTGCAGCTTACCAAGGGTGAGCCCCTCCTGCGTCATGAAGATCAGCCCTGCGACAATAACGGGCACGAACGAGAGCGCGTGCAGCACCACCGCCGCTGCGACGGCGCGATCGTTGGCGACGCCGTAGAAGGTGTGAACGCTGAAGCGAAAGGCCTCGTGGAAGCCGCCCAGCCCGCCGGGTGTCGGCAGAAGCACGCCCACTGCCAGAAACGCGAGCACGAGGAACGAACTGGAATACGGCAACGTCAAATGAAACGCGCGCATGACGAACCAGGCGCCTGCCGCAATCGAGACCCAGAGCAGCACGGAGAGCACGACGGCGACCCCGAGCCGGCCGGGCTCGCGCATGACCGCAAAGCCCCGCAGAAACGCCTCGACGACACGGCCCGTCGCGCGTGCCAGATTGGCGGGCAGCAGGCGCGCCAGTCGGCTCGCCGCGCGACCGAGCCTTTCTGGATGTCCGGCGAGGGCGAACGCCGCACCGAGGGAGGCAAGCGATATCGCGCCACCGATCAACCCCGCGCTCTTCACGGCGCGAAACGTCGCCGCGTCGACCGACGCGAGGCCCGGATCGAACAGCGTCACGAAGACGCCAAACAACAGCAACACCACGGCCACGTCGAGGACGCGCTCGAGAAGCACGGTCGCCAACGTGGCGCTGGTGCTGAGTCGCTCGCGTCGCGCGAGGAGGTACGGACGAACGACCTCACCAAGCCGGCCTGGGAGCAGCGCGTTGGTCGCGAAGCCGATGACCGTCGTTCTAAACGCGGGACCGAAGCGCACGTGCCCGATGGGCGCGAGCAGATACTGCCAGCGCACCGCGCGCACGACGTACGTGACCACGGTCATGCACAGCGAGAGCATTAGCGGAATGGCTTGCGCATCCTGCATCTCGCGGGCCACGCTTGCGAGGTTCGCGTGGCGCAAGAACCACCACAGGAGGATGGCTGTCAAGGCTACGATCAGCGGTGTGCGTCGGGAGCCACGCATGGATAGCTAAGGACTCTACTATAACGCGACGTGTTAAGTCTATGGGAAAGCGAGAGTTACTGCTGATCGCCGGCTTCGTGCTCACCGGCTCCCTTGCCTATTGGTTTACGGCCCCGCCGGCCGTGAATCAGGATGGGCAGCTCTCGCTCAGGCGTATCACGCGCGACGTTCGGGCCGAGGTGTTCGGCGTCCGGACCAAGCACCCCATCAGTGCGCGACTCCTCGAGGAGTCAGCCGGCGGCATCGGGATGCTCGAGCTGGAGGGGTTCCGCGGGAAGATCGTCGTAGTCGGCCACGAAGGGGACCAGATTGGCGCGGAGCTGCGGGGTGAGGCGCTTGGGTTGGATCAACGCGAGGCCGCGGCCGTCGCCAGAGACACACGTCTCCGGCTCGAGCGCCAGGACGAGGTGGCGCGTTTGGAGCTTCACACGCCGACTTGGCGATACGCCCGCCGGCTTCCCGAGCTGGCACTCACAGTCCATCTGCCTACACGCATACATCTGAGCCTGTCGGACATCGAAGGCAGCCTGGACGTGCGCGGCGTCGCGTCCGTCACGCTCGACGACGTGCGGGCCGAGATACGCATTGCCGATGTCGCCGGCACGGTCTCCGGCAACATCGAGCGTAACTCGGCCGACGTCAGCCGTGTGGGTGTCGTCGATCTCGAAACGAGCCAAGGCGAGGTCATCGTCAGCGACGTGAGCGGCGCCGTGGTGTTGCGCCCCGAGCGCGGCAGCGTCTCCGTGAGCCGCGTGCACGGTCCAATCACCGTCGAAGGGCGCGACGTGAACATCGACATCGACACCAACCTCGACTCGCTCACGGTCGACGCGCGCGACGGGAGGCTGACGCTGCACGACGCGCGGGCCCCCGTGACAATCGACGCGGAGGCTCTCGAGGTGCGGCTGCTCATGGGGCGCGCCGTTCCGGTCAACGTCAGCACGACCGATCGGCGCGTCGACATCACGCTTCCCTCGAGCGAAGGCGTGCTCGTCGATGCGGCAACGGACGGCGGCGAGCTCTTCGTGCCAGACGGTCTCCGCGTCGAGATCTCCGACGACGCTCAACACGCGCAGGGAGAGATCAGCGGTGGCGGTGTGCCTCTCGTGCTGAGGAATCGCAACGGCGGCATCATCATCCGAGAGATTCCGGAGACGTAGAGGGACGAGCGCCGTGCTGGGGTGAATCCCCCTTTGACCTTCACGTAACACTCCGGTAAGGTGTGGGGGTTCGGCTTGCGTCGGCCGTGTTGAGATCACCCTCGACACGGTCGAGGGCAGTTCGCACCTTACTTCCGAGGTCGTTGCGCGTGATCGCGTCGACACCCCTGCGAGAGAGCGCTCTTCCAGCACTGCGGCGATTGCGTCAGGGCAAGGTACGCGACGTGTACGACGTCGATGCCCATCACCTGCTCATCGTCGCCACCGATCGGATCTCCGCCTTCGATCACGTGCTCGGCTCCGCCATCCCTGATAAAGGCAGAGTCCTGACGCAGCTTTCGCTGTTCTGGTTCGAGCTCTTCCACGACCTGGTGCCGCACCATCTCGTCACGGCAAACGTCGACGACTATCCGGCAGCCCTGCAGCCGTACGCCGCCGAGCTACGGGGACGCTCGATGCTGGTACGTCGCACCGATCCATTGCCGGTCGAGTGCGTCGCGCGCGGATACCTCGCCGGATCGGGATGGAAGGACTACGTTGCCACCGGCGAGGTCTGTGGTGTGGCGTTGCCCTCCGGGCTTCGCGAAAGCGAGCGGTTGCCCGAGCCGATCTTCACGCCCGCCACCAAAGCAACCAGCGGCCACGACGAGAACATCAATGAAGCTCGTGCTGCCGCGCTCGTCGGTCCCGAGGTGCTGCGGGAGGCAAAGACCGCCACGCTCGCGCTCTATCGGCGTGGTGTCGAGCACGCGGCGAGCCGCGGCATCATCGTGGCCGATACGAAGTTCGAGTTCGGGCTGGTCGAGACGAACGGTCGGCGAGAGTTGATCCTGATTGACGAGGTCCTGACGCCAGACTCCTCGCGTTTCTGGCCCGCGGACCAGTACGCTCCCGGGGGGTCGCAGCCCAGCTTCGACAAGCAGTACGTGCGGGACTATCTCGAAGGCATCGGTTGGAACAAGCAGCCGCCCGTACCCTCCCTGCCAGACGAGGTGGTCGCGCGCACACGCGAGAGATACCTGGAAGCCTTTCACCGGATCACCGGAGGCACGCTCGCGTGAATCGGCCCGACCTTGAGGTCGGGCGTGGGTCCGATTGCGGGGAGTCGAAGGCGTGCGGGAGCAGCTCGAGCGTCTCATCAACGAAATGATCACCAAGGGCATTCTCTACGAGGACGCCCGGCGGGAGTTCGAGCGCCGATTCATTCAGGCCGCATTGGATCATGCCGACGGCAGCATCGGCCGCGCGGCCGAGCTGTGCGGCCTCCACCGCAACACCCTTCGCCGCAAGGTCTGCGAATACGAGCTCTCCACGAATAGTCGGAGGAAGAACAGGGGTCAGGCGTCAGGCGTCAGGCGTCAGTAGGCGTCAGGCCTGGCACCTGCTGATCCCTGCCCCCTGATCCCTGACGCCTGTTTTTTGCCCTTGACCCGCCGCGCCGCTGCCCTATAATTAGCAGTTGCCCAGGGTGACTGCTAACGCGCCAGGGCAGACAACCATCCCTATGACATCGCCTATACGGAGGCCACGCCCGGGCATCCCGCGTGGCCTCACGCGGAGTTGAGCTATGAAGGTCCGACCGCTACACGACCGCATCATCGTCAAGCGCATCGAGGAAGAGGAACAGCAAGTCGGTGGCATCATCATCCCGGACACGGCCAAGGAAAAGCCGCAGCAGGGGAAGGTGGAAGCCGTCGGCAACGGCAAGGTCAAGGATGACGGCAAGGTCGTCCCCCTCGATGTGAAGGCAGGTGACACGATTCTCTTCGGCAAGTACTCCGGCCAGGAGATCAAAATCGACGGTGAGGAATACCTCATCATGCGAGAGGACGAGGTGCTTGGCGTTCTGGCCGCGAAGTGACACGCCCGCCAGCCCAGCATCGATGGAGTCAATGTGAAAGCGCGGGGCGGGGCGCCCCGTGATTGGAACGGAGAACGAACCATGGCAAAGCAGATTGTGTATGGAGAGGAGTCACGGCAGGCGATCCTGCGCGGCGTGAATCACCTCGCCGATGCGGTGAAGGTGACGCTGGGGCCGAAGGGACGCAACGTCGTGCTCGACAAGAAGTTCGGCTCGCCGACCATCACCAAGGACGGCGTGACGGTTGCCAAGGAGATCGAGCTGAAGGATTCGCTCGAGAACATGGGCGCGCAGATGTTGCGCGAGGTGGCGAGCAAGACGTCGGACGTCGCGGGCGACGGCACGACGACGGCGACGGTGCTCGCACAGTGCATGTTCCGTGAAGGGGCGCGCAACGTGGTGGCTGGCGCCAACCCGATGGAGGTGAAGCGCGGCATCGAGAAGGCGGTGCAGCATCTCGTCGAGGCGATCAAGAAGCACAGCAAGCCGGTGAGCGGCCAGGCCATCGCGCAGGTGGGAACGATCTCCGCCAACGGCGACCAGACGATCGGGACGATCATCGCCGAAGCGATGGAGAAGGTCGGCAAGGACGGCGTGATCACGGTCGAAGAGGCGAAGTCGATGGAGACCTCGCTCGAGGTCGTCGAAGGCATGCAGTTCGACCGCGGCTACCTCTCGCCCTACTTCGTCACCGACCCCGAGCGCATGGAGGTGGTCCTCGAGAACGCGGTCATCCTCATCCACGAGAAGAAGATCAGCTCGATGAAGGACCTGCTGCCGCTGCTCGAGCAGGTCGCACGCATGGGCAAGCCGCTTCTCATCATTGCCGAGGACATCGAGGGTGAGGCGCTGGCGACGCTCGTCGTCAACAAGCTGCGCGGCACGCTGCAGTGCGCCGCGGTCAAGGCGCCCGGCTTTGGCGACCGACGCAAGGCCATGCTCGAGGACATCGCGACCCTCACCGGCGGAAAGGCCGTGACCGAGGATCTGGGGATCAAGCTCGAGAACGTCCGCGTGGAGGATCTCGGCCAGGTGAAGAAGGTCACCATCGACAAGGACAACACCACCCTTGTCGAGGGTGGCGGCAACTCGCAGGCGATCGAGGGCCGTGTCAAGCAGATTCGCGCGCAGGTCGAGGAGACCACGTCCGACTACGACCGCGAGAAGCTCCAGGAGCGCCTCGCAAAGCTGGTCGGCGGCGTTGCGGTGATCAAGGTCGGTGCGGCCACCGAGACCGAGATGAAGGAGAAGAAGGCGCGCGTCGAGGACGCCATGCACGCCACGAAGGCCGCCGTCGAAGAGGGCATCGTGCCAGGCGGCGGCGTCGCGCTGCTGCGCGCGGGCCAGAGCCTCGATAGCCTCAAGACGGACAACGCCGACCAGCAGGTGGGCGTCGCGATCGTCAAGCGCTCCGTCGAAGAACCGCTGCGCTGGATCTCGCAGAATGCTGGACAGGAAGGGTCAATCATCGTCCAGAAGGTCAAGGAGTCGAAGGATGCGAACTTCGGCTTCAACGCCGCCACCGAGACCTACGAGGATCTCGTCAAGGCGGGCGTCATCGATCCCACGAAGGTGGTTCGAACGGCGCTACAGAATGCCTCGTCCATCGCATCGCTGCTCTTGACGACGGAGGCGCTCGTCTCGGAGATCCCCGAGGACAAGAAGGACGTCCCGGCCGGCCCTCCGGGAGGCGGCATGGGCGGAATGTACTAAGGTGAGAGGGAACAGGGGTCAGGCTTCAGTAGGCCTCAGGCCTGCAGCCGGCTGATCCCTGATCCCTTTGCTGCTACCGCAGCGTGAAATCCATTTCGATTGAGATGATGACGGGCACGGGCACGCCGTCACTTCGGCGGCGGCCCGGCTCGAATTCCCACTGCCCGGCAGCTTTGATTGCTTCCTGATCGAGACCAAACGCAGCATCCAACGAGCGCGTCACGCGAATGTTCGTGCAGTGCCCATCGGTGCTGACGATGCACTCCAGTGAGACGGTCCCTTGAATTTTGGCCCGCATCGCCTCGGCCGTGTACTGAGGCTTGATCTCGACGAGCTTCCGCGGCAGATGGATGCCTGCTCCCGGCCGATAAGCGCCGCCCCCCGTTCCTCCGCCATGGCCTGGTCCGAGCCCGGGTCCTTCGCCAGGACCTGAACCGCCGCCCTCCCCCGTGCCAGCTCCTCCACGCGAGCCGGAACCCTGCGACGTCGTCACCGTCGGCGGCTCCAGGATGGCGCCTTTCAGCTCCACCGCGTTAGAGGCGACTGACAAGAGCGGCAAGATTGCCTTTGGCGGCTCAGGCGGCTTCGGCTTTGGCGGCTCGGGCTCACGCAGACGCTCGAGGGGCGCCTCCTTGACCTCCGGAATCGATATGGCATCCGGACCGGGCCGTTCGAGCCGTCGCGGCGGTTCCTCTTGCTGGTTCCCGCCCCCCCCACCGCCGCCGCCAGGTCCAGGAATGTTCAGATAGACCATCTGCACGGGCTCGTCGCGCGCGGCGGGGCGCGGCGGCAGTGTCGGCTTCCACATCAGCGCCCACGTCAACAACGCAACGAAGACGATGTGGGCGGCGACCGACACGCCCAGGGCGTTGCGCAAACGTGCGGGGACCCAGTCGAGCGAAGGCTCAGTCTGTGCGACGTCGTGCAACTGGACCGTTACGTAGCTCGAGCGCACCGACTGTTCGACCGTCTTGCTCGTGGTCGCCGACTCCGACATAACGCTACTCTCAATTATGGACGATCCAGCGAGACTTCGAGTCTCCCTCGCTCTGGTGCAAAAGCGATACCGCTGATCACTCTGCGTCCCATCGGGCGAAGGTGAGCTCGGATGCGCCGTGGGCGGTGAGCGTCTGTTGCACTTGGTGTACTTCTGCGTCGCTGGTGTGGACGCCCAGGAGCACCGCGCCCGCCTTCACGCGCGCATGCCACCGATCCACCAGCACCTCTTCCACGCCGGCGCGTGCGAGCACGCGACCCAGGCCGCCTGCGAGATGTCCAGCAGCCTCGCCTGCCTCCGCCGCCAGCGGGCCGGCGGACACAATCGTGCCAATGCCTGGCAGCACGAGCGCCACGAGCGCCACGAGTTGGGCTCCCAGCTCCCCCAGCCAACCCGCCCGCCGCGAATCCTCGATCTCCGCGCCCGGTGTCCCGCCCGCCCGCAAGGCAAGGTCCCCTTGGTCGCGGTGCGTGCGCGCCACAACGGAGAGTCGATCGGCAGGAATACCGAGCGCACGCATGGCTCGAGCGGCGTCGACGGCCGCCTCGGGGACCTCGAAGAGCGCCAGAATCAGTGGATGGGACACACCTCACTCTAGCGCATGTGGCGGGGAATCTGTGGCAGAATGCTCCGGCTGTGGCCTCACCGACAGCGGGCGGCTGGGCAGATTTTGCATCGGGTACCGACGCGAGCATGCCGCACTTCGACGTGGCAGTCGTTGGTGGCGGCCCGGCGGGGGCGTGGGCTGCACGTGAGCTCGCCCGGCAGGGTGCGCGGGTGGGCCTGTTCGACGCCTCGCATCCTCGCGAGAAGCCGTGCGGCGGCGGCGTCACGAGCCGTGCCCTCGCGCTCGTTGCGCCCGCGCTTCGCACGCGCGGGCCGTCAGCGGTGGTGATCGAGGGCGCGCGCTTCGAGGCGTCGGCATCGCACGCGGCGGAGGTGGCGTTGGAGGCGCACGGCCAGAGCCCCGACAGCTTCCTGCTCGTGTACAGCCGTGAGAGCTTCGACCTCGCCCTGGTCCGAGCCGCGGTCGAAGCGGGCGCGACGTGGCGAACCGAGCGCGTCCGCGACGTGGAGATCTCATCGGACGGCGCCCGGCTGGTCACGACCGACGGCACCTATCGCAGCGACTTCCTGATCGGCGCCGACGGCGTCAACAGCCTGGTGCGGCGGCGGCTCTCGACCCCGTTCGCCCGACGCCAGCTCTCCTTCACGACCGGCGTCTTCGCACATGGCGTCAGCGCGAGCGAAATCGTCATCCGATTCGTTCCGCAGCCGCAGGGCTACATCTGGTCGTTTCCGCGGCCGGACCATCTCGCCCTTGGCATCGCCGCACAGGCGGACGACACACGGCCCGAGCCGCTGCGGCGTATTCTCGATGAGTGGATAGCGGAGGCGCGCCTCACGGACGGGGCACGCTTGAAGCCGTACTCCTGGCCCATCCCCTCGCTCAGCGCCGCCGACCTCGTGCGTGAGCCAGTGTCCGGGCCCCGGTGGCTGCTCGTCGGCGATGCGGGCGGGCTCGTAGATCCGATGACGCGAGAGGGTATCTATTTCGCCCTGCGATCGGGCGAGCTTGCCGCCCACGCGCTCGCGGCAGGTGACGGGTCGGCCAGGTACCGCACGGCGCTCGCCGAGGAGATCTATCCCGAGATCGCGCGCGCGGCGAGTTGGAAGCGCGGGCTGTTCACGGGACCGTTCATCAATCTGTTCGTCCACGCGCTGCAACGCAGCAATCGTGTCCGCACCGTCATGTCGGATCTCGTCGCGGGCCAACAGCCCTACGGCAGCCTCAAGCGGCGCCTCCTCCGGACCTTCGAGATCCGCCTCGCCTGGCAGCTGTTTCGGATCGAACGCGCGTAAATACCCCTCATTTTCATCGCGCGTAATACCCCGCCCGCGCGCGGACGAATAGCTCCTCTCGCTTGACGCTCACCTCGATGTGTCGGTAGCCGGGCGGACCGTGACGGGGAGGGACGTAGCCGAGCAGGTACTGGTGCCGCAGCTCCCGTGCAATCCGCGCAAACGTGGGTTTCAGCCGGTCGGGACGCTCCACGTGGAACGACCGACCTCCGGTGACCTCCGCCAACCAGTCCAGCACTTGCGACCGCTCGTTCGCGAGCGCAATCGGGTACGCGAGCACGTCGCTTCGGCGCGCGCGACCAAGCGCCGCCTCGACGGTCGCCTTGCTGAAGCGCTCATAGCCATCGGTGAGCACGACCAGCGCGCGGCGGCCCGGCGCGTCCTCGATGCTGTCGAACGACGCGATAATCGCATCGTAGATTGGCGTGGTGCCCCACGAATCGAGCGCCTCGATCGCGCGATGCAGCGCCGTGCGGTTGGTCGTGAGCGGCACGATTGTCTCGACCTCGCCGCCAATGGCGACCAGCATCACGCGATCCTGAGGCTGCAGCTCGCCCAGGAATCGATGCGCCGCGGATTTGGCGAGGCGCAACCGCTCACCCCGCATGCTGAAGGAACGATCGACAGCCAACGCCACCGACAGCGACAACGCGCCGGTCGAGAAGGTGGCAATGCGTTGCGCGACCCCGTCTTCACGCACCTCGAAATCGTCTCGCGTCAGATCGCTCACGGGACGGTCGTCGGCATCCACGACCGTGGCATAGACCTCGACGAGCTCGACGCCGGAGGTGTACTGTCGGGCCTGGGACCGCTCGGCCCGGGCCGCGAGCAGCATCAGCGCTGTCAGCACCGTCACGGCCAGGTGCTTCCCTCCGCGTCTGCGGGCCAGAGGCAACCCACAGGTTCTAGCGGGCCGCGGCTTCCAGCCGCGCCCCCCGACGCTCGCTCGAGAGCTCGAAACTTGACCCAATACGTCAGGCTTCTTGCTCTGGAGGGTTCTAGCGGGCCGCGGCTTCCTGCCGGGGTCCCCAACGCGCGGTTTGTGCGCGTTGGCGTGGAAACCGCGGCCCCCGACGCTCGCTCGAGAGCTCGAAACCTGACACAATGCGTCAAGCTTCTCGCTCTCAAGGGTTCTCGCGAGCCCAGCGGCGCTTGGTGCTAGAATCGAGAGATGCATACGGAGGTCGCCATGTTCTCACTGATTGGTCCCGTCGGCGTACCGGAGCTGCTGATCATTCTCTTCATCGTCCTGCTGGTCTTTGGCGCCAGCCGGCTCCCGGAGATGATGGGCGGTCTCGGTAAGGGCATTCGCAACTTCAAGGCGGCTGTGCGCGAGGACCCCTCCGACAAGACAAAAGCCGAGGGCTAGCCTTGATCCCGGGTCCCCGGTGCGCCTTGGCGCCGCGGAACAGGCGCATCGAGCACCAAGAGCCGCGAGCCACCGACTCAGGTAGGGACGCCTCGTCGAGGCGCCTCCAGAATCTCCCTCTTGTCGCCGACACGCCGCGTCACCTTCTGGCGGTCCAAGTACTCCAGCAGCGGAATGGCATGCTTACGCGTCAGATCGTAGCGCGCCTTGAACCAACCCACGTCGATCAGGACCGCCTCGTTCGCGCCGCCGCGCAAGGCTGTCAAATCCGCCACGAGGCGGGCTAGCTGCTGAGCTGGAACGACCAGCTCCCCCACGCGGACCAGCTGCTTTTCGCGCAACAACCAAATCAACGCCCGCGAGATCACCCGCGGCGTCAGACCTGTGCGCTCGGCGAGACCGCCCTCCGTCAGCGCGGCCAAGCCCCGCTCGTCTGCGGCGGCGCCAACGCGACGAGCCGCGTCCTCTTCTTCAGCGGACAGCGCCGGGCGGTGCGACGTCAGCGCCAGGCGCTCGCTCGCCGCCACACGACCGTCTGCTTGAAGCGACGCCACGACCTCGTCGAACACCGCCGGCGGCGCGTGTCGAACGAGTCGCGTGCGTACCTCCTCCCTCGGCAGTCCCTCTGACAACGGATCCGCCTCGTGATGGCGCGCCAGCAAGTCGACCACCGCTCCACCGAGCGCGGCAATGACATCGCGTGCGACGATGCGATCGCCCACCTGAGCGGCATCGCCTGCCTCCACGAGCGTGCGCGTCACCGCTGCGGCGTCCAGTTGCGGCAGACCAAAGCGTGAGGTCAGCGCGGCGCGCAACACACCGCCTGCGCCTGCATGCCGCAAGATTGCACGCAACGTGGCGAGGTCCGCCGCGTACGGCGCTCGTTCGTCGGTGTGCCACGCGGGATCGATCGCGGCAAACCGTTGCCGGGTCGCTTTGCTGTGAGTCGCGCCGGGCGGCGGGAGCGGATCCAGCACCGCTCCACCGCCTATTGTCGTGGGCGGTGAGTATGCGCGAAGGACGAACCGATCGCCTCGCACGACTGGGATCGGCCGTTCGAGGCGCATGCGCGCGTACGCCCGCCCGCCTGGCGGCACGGCGCCGCCGGGGCTCTCGATCAGCGCGACGCGGCCGAGCACCTCCGTGGTCCCGACGTGAAAGCGTACTCGCGTGCCGTGCGGAAGCGCGCGCGCCGACTCGACAATCTCGATCGCCACGTCGAGCCGACGGCTCACCGACACGGCGCCATCGGCCGCCAGCACATCGCCCCGCCCGATCTCGTCCACGTCGAGGCCCTGGAGATTGACGGCCGTGCGCTGCGCCACGCTCGCGCGCGGCACCTGCCGGCCGTGCACCTGCAGGCCGCGCACCTTGACGGCGCGCCCGCGCGGAACCACGACGAGGTCGTCGCCCACCGTCAGCGTCCCGGCGACGAGCGTGCCGGTTACCACCGTGCCAAATCCCTTGATTGAGAAAACACGATCGATCGGTACTCTCGCGGGCGCGTCCTCACGACGATGCGCCACCTCGCGCGGCAGCTCGTCCAGCGCGGCACGCAGCAGGTCCAGCCCCTCGCCGGTCCGTGCCGACACGGCAATCACCGGCGCATTCTCGAGGAACGTCCCGGCCACGACCTCACGCACCTCGAGCCGCGCGAGCTCGAGCATCTCCTCATCGATGAGATCGCGTTTCGTGAGCGCGATGACACCAGCCGGGACGCGCAGCAAACGGCAGATATCCAGGTGCTCCCGCGTCTGCGGCATCACGGATTCGGCGGCGGCGACCACCAAGAGCACGCCATCGATCCCGGTCGCACCGGCCAGCATGTTCTTCACGAACCGCTCATGGCCGGGCACGTCGACGAACGCCACCGTGACGTCACTCCGCTCGTAGGAGGCAAAGCCCAGATCGATCGTGATGCCGCGCGCCTTTTCTTCCTTGAGCCGGTCTGGATCCGTCCCCGTGAGCGCGCGGACCAGGGTGCTCTTGCCGTGGTCGATGTGCCCCGCCGTGCCGACGACAATGTGTCTCATAGCGCGAACATGAAGGGCTAGGGATCAAGGGATCGAGAGATCGAGGGATTGGTTGGTCCGGCGCACATGGCCCACGTCGAAGGAAGCAGGAACGCCGAAACCATCGCATAAATGGGAGCTGTCCGCTTGATCCCTTAATCCCTTGATCCCTTGATCCCTTGATCCCTTCGTCGTTGCCACTACCTTCGCCTGCCCCCGCGGGCCGCCCGCTCCCGCCTGCCAGGCCGCTGGCTTCTTCCACTCTTCCCGTCGTGAACAGCCGCCTTTCCTTTTCGTCTTGGCCCTTTCGGCGCTTGGCCCGCACGGCGCTTCGGCACTTGCTCCCGGAGCTTCTCGAGGATCTCGACCAGCCCGAGGTCGACCTGTCGCCGCTCCAAGTCGACGCGCACCACCTGGACGCGCGCCTGATCGCCGAGCCGGTAGACCTTGTCCGTGTTCTCGCCCCGCAAGGTGTGCGTCCGCTCGGTAAATCGGTAGTAGTCATCCGCCATCGTCGAGACGTGGACCAGCCCTTCGACGAAGTGCTCGACCAGCTCGACGAACAATCCGAATGACGCGACACCGATGATGTACCCATCGAACTCGTCGCCCACCTTGTCCGCCATGAAGCGCACTTTCTTCCATTGCAGGAGCTCACGCTCCGCCTCGTCGGCGCGGCGCTCCATGTCCGACGAGTGTCGCGCCACGTCCGGGAGCTCTTCGGCACGGTCGGTCGCGATCTCCGGTGTCGTTTCGCCGTGCTGAAGCTCACGCAGCGTCCGATGGACGACGAGGTCGGGGTAGCGGCGAATGGGTGACGTGAAATGCGTATAGAACTCTGTCGCCAAGCCGAAGTGCCCGAGGTTCGCCGGGTCATACCGCGCTTTCTGCATGGTGCGCAACATCAACGCGGCGACAGGTCGCTCCTCGGGCTTCCCGCGCACCCGCTCCACGAGCCGCTGGAAGTGCTTGGGGCGCGCGAGATGAGGGGGAACGGCAAGCCCATAGCCCAGCGTGGCGACGAACTCGTCGAGCTCTTCGATCTTGAGCGGATCCGGCGGCTCGTGCACACGAAACAACGTCGGCACGCCGTGGTCTGCGAGGTGGCGCGCCACGGTCTCGTTGGCGAGCAGCATGAACTCCTCGATGATCCGATGCGCGATGTTCCGCTCGGCGGCGAGGATGTTCTCGATCATGCCATTGGCATCGAGGACGACCTCCGGCTCCGGGAGATCGAAGTCGATCGATCCGCGCCGCCGGCGCCGCGCGTGGAGGATTTCGAACAGCTCCTGCATCAGCTCGAAACGTGGGACCAGCGCCGCATACTTGCTCCTGACCGCGTCGTCCTGCGTGAGGATCCCATTGACGGCCGTATACGTCATGCGCGCACGACTGTGAATGACGCCGTCGTGAATCGAGTAGCCGACGACAGTGCCTCGCCGATCGACCTCCATCACGACCGACTGGACCAGGCGATCGACATTCGGCCTCAAGCTGCACAGCCCAGTGGCGAGCTCGGGCGGAAACATGTGGACGGCCCGCTCGGAGAAGTACACGGA
>JBOGIN010000381.1:0-2446 GCA_050742275.1 Vicinamibacteraceae bacterium | reverse complement strand
GAGTCGCACGCGTGCGTCGTCCGTCAGCATCAGCGCAACCTTCGGGCGTCCCAGTGGCATGCTCGCCTCCTTGTAGACGAGTACGACGGGGCCGCGCTATTTATTTCACATTCTTCGCGGTCAGGACCTAGACCCCTAGACCCCTAGACCCCTAGATCCCTAGATCCCTAGATCCCTAGATCCCTGACATGCTCGCGAAGCGAGCTCACCTCCACGTATAGCCCACGCCGAACTTCAACCTGGGACTGTCGATGGCCCCAACCTTCATCTCCGCGAAGAATCCGTTGTCGAACGCCACGCCGCCGAGAAGATTCACCCCGGCCTCGGTTTCGGAATCGACGTTCTCGGCATCCGGATTGAAGTTGAGCACCGATGGACCGCCGCCGACGTACACGTCGAAATTAGGCAGGTTGCGGAGGGGCAAGTAGTACGCGAACTCGAAGTTGAAGGCAGCGGTCGTCAAATCGTCACCCAAGCCAATCTCGACGTTGGGGCGGAAGGTGAGTCGCTCGGTGAGCTCCGGCGTCTCGTAGTGCAGGCCAAAATAGAATTGGTCGGCGAGGCTGTCGGCGCTGACGCCGCCTCGGACGCCAAGGCCGCTGGCCTGCGCCGCAGCCGTCGATGGCAGGAGCGTGCAGACCGCAAGCAGGCCAGCGGCGGTGGTGAGCGGAACGCGGCGAACCAGATCAAAGCACAAGCGCATTCTTTTGATTCCTCCTGGATAGAAAAGGGGACAGGTCCCTTTCTTGACGCCAGCATGGTCGAAAAAGGGGCCTGTCCCCTTTTTTCCATTTTATGATGCTAGCAAGCCTCGTGCCGGCTTGTCTGCCGTCGGTTGTGGCGAATCCTGGTAGCCTGTATGGCTGAGGCGCGCGCGCGATGGCTCTGGCCGACGGGATTTTGCATCCGCGATCGGGCTTTTTTGGATTTGCCTCGAAAGGATCCACATCGCGCCGAAGACAGATGACAATAGACCCAAGATGCTGCAACGGTCGGAATCGCCCATGACCCTTCGTTTGCTCTCAGAGCGGGAGACAGCCTTGCTGGCCGAGGAGCGGCGTACGCTGGCCGCCGTCCGCGAGGCCCTCGAGCGTTTCGGCGCATCGGACGAGGATCGCGTTATTCTCAACCGCGCCATCGAGCAGCTCGACGACTTCTTCCTCCTCGTCGTGGTCGGCGAGTTCAATGCCGGCAAGAGCGCGTTCATCAACATTTTCATCGGGCAGGATGTCCTCGAAGAGGGAGTGACGCCCACCACCGCGCAAATCACCGTGCTGCGCCACGGAGAGACGCTGGCGCAGGACGGTCCGGGCAACGGCATCGTGACCGTCCACGCCCCTGTGGAGCTGTTGCGAGAGGTGCATCTGGTGGATACGCCGGGCACCAACGCGGTCGTGCCGGAGCACCAGACGATTACAGAGCGCTTCGTGCCGCGCGCGGATCTCGTGCTGTTTCTCACGAGCGTCGACCGTCCCTTCACGGAGAGCGAGCGCGCCTTTCTGACGCTCATCCGCGACTGGGGCAAGAAGATCATTGTCGTGCTGAACAAGATCGACATCCTCGAGCGCGATGAGGAGATTGGCAAGGTCATCACGTTCGTAGAGGAAAGCGCGGAGCGCCTCGTGGGTATCAAGCCGCCGGTGTTTCCCGTGAGCCTGCGGCTCGCTCGGCGCGGCCGTCGTGATGACGCGGCGGCATGGGAGGCGAGCCGCTTTGCGGCGCTGGAAGCTTTCCTGCGCGAGACGCTCGAGGATCGCGAGCGAATTCGCCTCAAGCTCTCGAGTCCGCTCGGCGTCGGCGCACGATTGGCCGAGACGCTGCGCCGAGACGTGCAGGAGCGGTTGGCGCTGCTCGGCGACGACCTCACGGTGTTGGAGGACGTCGACCGGCAGCTCGCCATGTACCGCGAGGACATGACGCGCGACTTCCGCTTTCGCATTGCCGACATCGACAATCTGCTGCTCGCGATGGAACAACGCGGCCATGCCTTCTTCGACGAAACGCTGCGCGTGGGCCGTGTGTTCGATCTCCTGAACCGCAGCCGGACGCAAGAGGCATTCAAACGAGAGGTCGTCGCCGACACACCGGAGCAGATCGAGCGCCGCGTGTCCACCCTGATCGACTGGCTCGTCGATGCCGACTTCCGGCAGTGGGCGGCCGTGAACCAGCACCTGCACGAGCGCCGCCGACAGCACGCGGAGCGAATCGTTGGCGGCAGCGAGCAGTTCCACCACGACCGGGCGCGGCTCATCGACAGCGTCGGCCGGGAGCTCCAGGGGGTCGTCGATACCTACGACCGTACGCGCGAGGCAGCCGCAATCGCCGACAAGGCACGTGATTCGGTGGCTGCCGCGGCGGCGCTGCAGGTCGCCGCGGCAGGCCTGGGAGCGGTCGTCACGATTGCCGCGACGACGGCTGCCGCGGATATCACGGGCATCGTGCTGGC
>JBOGIN010000380.1:0-5772 GCA_050742275.1 Vicinamibacteraceae bacterium | reverse complement strand
GGGTCATATGTACATGCCGTGGTGGCTCGATAACAAGAAACTGGACTTCCCCCGCGGCTATCACATTCAGTTCAGAGGCGGCCGTCGCATGCCGGGGTTAGGATTTCTGGACGGCATCGATAAATATAACGGCGGCGGCTATGGGGTCAAGCTAAAGGATGACTACCGTCGCTATTATGGCGCCTTCATCGGTTTCGGCTGCTGCGGCGAGATGATTCCCAACCAGGACAGCTACTTCGAGATCGATCCGTCGGTGGTCGACAAATGGGGCATTCCGGTACTGCGCTTCCACTTCAAGTTTTCCGAGTACGAATACAAGCAAGCCGAACACATGCAGGAAACGCTTCGCGAGTTGATCACCAGCATGGGTGGAACGCCGACTTCTCCGAGGCCCCCACGCGAGAGCATCTCCGGCGCGGGCCGCATCAATCATGAAGTCGGGACAACGCGCATGGGCGCCGAGCCCAAGTTATCGGTCTTGAACGAGTTTTGCCAGGCTCATGATTCGAGGAACCTGTTTGTCGTCGACGGCGGCCCCTTCGTATCAGAGGCTCATAAGAATCCGACTTGGACGATCCTGGCATTGTCGATGCGCACGAGCGAATACATCGCCGACCAGCGCCGGAAAGGAAACCTCTAGCTAGGATCTGTTATGGCTGAGATCACACGAAGAAACGCTGTCAGGGTTCTGGCTGCCGCTCCCCTGGCGGGTGGCTTCACCTGGGCGGAGACGGAGGTCCAAACGGCCCATCAGCACGCCCAACAGGCCGTCTCCGAGGCGGATGGCCCATTTAAACCGTCTTTCTTCACGGACCATGAATACCAGACGGTTCGCGTTCTGGCCGATCTAATCATTCCAAGAGACGAGCGCTCTGGCAGCGCCAGCGATGCGGGTGTTCCCGAGTTCATAGATTTTATCATGAGCGACGAGAAGCTCTACTCTTCGACTCCGAACACCGCGCGTCAAACAGCCATGCGTGGGGGGGTGGCCTGGCTCGATCGCTATTGTGAACACGTGTTCGACCGCAGATTCATCGAGTGTAGCGACTCGCAGCGCACACAAGTGCTCGATAGTTTGGCATGGCCGGCTAAGGCGAGGCCGGAACTGCAGCACGGAGTCTCTTTCTTCAGCAGCTTTCGCGACCTGACGGCCACCGGTTTCTGGAGCAGCAAGATGGGTGTTGAAGATCTACAGTACATGGGGAATGTTTTTGTCGCCGAATGGAAAGGCTGTCCCGAAGAGGCCCTGAAAAAACTGGGCGTCGCATATGACGATTAGACGTAAATTCTTGAACTGCAACTCCGACAGTCTCGATCGCTGGGCGGGGCGGTCGCCACGGGGCGACCGTCCCGCGGGCCGCGTTCGAGAATGGGTGTTTCGTTAACTGCCCCATGTCCCTTGCCGGGACACCCCGTTGGATGAAAAGCGTATCCTACGACTGTGGTTCGGCCGACGTCGTTGCGAGAATGGTACGTGACCAGTCACTCGCGAACACCGGTCTAATACCGCCTTGTCCGTGACGCCCCACAGCGCGCGCGCCTCCTCGGCGACAATGTCGGGGAGCTCTTCGGGCCAAAACAGCTTCCTCCCGGGGAGGCGCCGCACGCCGTATGAGTTGCCGAACGCGCGATCGAGATAGTCGGGGCTCTCCGCCGAGAAGATCGTGTCCGCCGTGCCCCACACAATCCGCGTCGGCACCTTGCAGCGCCGCAGCAGCGGCTCGATGCCCGCCAACGGGTTGGGCTCGAGGGCGATCGCGTACGCATGAACCCACACCTCGCGCCGCGGGGAGTGCACGGGGGGCGCGAAGTAGTACTCGATCGCCTCGTTGGTCGGATGCGCCGGATCCACATAACACAGTCCACCGATCCCCTCCGCGGAGCGCGCCATCTCCTTGTTGGCGAGTTGCGGGGCGAGCCTCTGGTCGACTAACTCCCCGGCCTTCGACAGCTCGATCACCGGCAGCAGTGCGGCCGGCGGGCTGTCGTGCTCGGTGTCACCGTTGGTCAGCAGCAGCGTGCGCACGCGCTCCGGGTGGCGCGTGACGAGGAGCTGCGCGACGGCGCCGCCGCTGTCGTTGGCGACCAGGTCGACGGCCGGGATCGACAGGGTGTCGAGGAGCGCCACGAGCATCGCCACCTGTGCGTCGGGCGCGACGCTCTGACGCTCGGCGACCTCCGTGTGTCCCATGCCCAAGAAGTCCGGGGCGACGCACCGGCGATGCGCCGACAGGCGCGCGAGCGCCCCGCGCCACTGGAAGCCGTTGAGGGGGAAGCCGTGCAGGAACAGCGCCGCGTTCCCCCTTCCCGCGCTCGGCGTAGGCGATTTTCCCGAGGTGGGTCTGGGCGTACCGGCGCGCAGCACGGAAGGCCGTGGCATCCATCGCCGGGGGCGCGGCTGGTGCCCCGACGCGTACGACGCGAGGCATGCACCTTGCGATCACGCCTCCTACCAACGCTCCGGTCGCCATCTCGAAGAAGTCTCTGCGGTTCACGTCGCCTCCTTGCAGTGGTTCGGCCATACGCTTCGCCGGCGACCCGCTGCAGTGTGCCGAGCAACGCTGGCAACCACTGCGGTGGGTCGTCCGGAAGATTCCCCGCAGCCGCTATTCGGGAAGGACCGCGATCGCCTCGATCTCCAGCAGGAAGTCCTCGTGCGCCAGCCGCCCCACCTGCACGAGCATGTTCGCGGCGGGCGGTGGCGCCATGACCTGCGCCGCGAACCTCGCGCAGGGCCCCGCGAGCTCGGACATGTCGGTGACGTACATGGTCATCTTGACCACGTCGCCGAACCCGGCTCCGACGGATTGCAGCGCCGTGCCCAGGTTCTCGAACACCTGGCGAGCTTGCAGGCGCAAGTCGTCCTTCCCCACCAGATTCCCATCGGCGTCGAGCGCCACCTGGCCGGCGACGTACACGGTGCGATCGCCTGTGGTCTCCACGACATGCGTGTACTGCGTCGATGACGCGAGGTCAGGAGGATTGAGGAATCGTATGTCGGGGCGATCCGCGACATGCGCGCAGGAGACGAGGCCGAAGGCGGCCATCGAGCCGATGAACGTCGCTGCAACCCGCATGGTGTTCCTCCTCCAGATCGATGGCGATGATCGGGTCTTCGAGGACATGCGATCAATAGCCTGTGAGGTCATGAAGCCATAACCTCACAGGTCATGGTCCGGGGCGCGGCGAGACCGTATACTCGCGACTTGAACCGCTTGGCCCCTCGCTCACCACCGCCACCCAGGCCCGCCACGCACGTCGGCGCCCTGCTCCGCGAATGGCGCGCGGCGCGGCGC
Source organism: Vicinamibacteraceae bacterium (assembly GCA_050742275.1). Lineage (GTDB taxonomy): Bacteria > Acidobacteriota > Vicinamibacteria > Vicinamibacterales > Vicinamibacteraceae > WHTT01. Next base: position 2,476 of record JBOGIN010000380.1, on the reverse strand, counting down.
CTGAGTCAGCTCGCTCTGGCGAGCGAGGCGGGTGTTTCCACGCGCCATCTCAGCTATGTGGAGACGGGCAAGGCACAGCCGAGCCGCGACCTCGTCGTGCGACTTGCCGACGCCCTGGAGATGCCGCTGCGCGAGCGCAACGCGCTGCTCATGGCGGCGGGGTACGCGCCCGAGTACACAGAGACGGATCTGGAGACACCGGCGATGGAGCAGGTCCGCCGCGCGATCGAGCTGATCCTCGGCCAGCAGGAGCCCTATCCGGCGTTCCTCCTCGACCGGCACTGGGAGGTGCTGACGGCGAACCGCGCCGCGGGGCGCATCAACCGCTTCCTGCTGCCCGGCCATACCGGCGGGTACCGGAACATGCTGCGGCGGTTCTTCGACCCCGACGACCTGCGCCCGGCCGTCGTCAACTGGGAGGAGGTCGCGGGCGATCTCCTCCGTCATCTGCATGACGAGGTGGCGTCGGCGCCGACGGACGCGACGGCGCGCGCGTTGCTCGACGAAGTGCTCGCCTACCCCCGGCGTCCCCACCCGCTGGCGCACGCGCGAGGTGGACGCGCCGCTGCCGCCGCTGCTCACCGTGGTGTTCCGCCGGAACGACCGCGAGCTGCGCTTCTTCTCAACCTTCACCACCTTCGGCACTCCCCGGGACATCACCGTCGACGAGCTGCGCATCGAATGTGCGTTTCCCGCCGACGATGCGACGGCGGAGCTTTGCCGAACGCTGGCGCGCAACGATCCGGACGCGCGGCCCGCGCCCCGGGAATGAGTCGCGGCGCCTCCGCGTCGTTCGTTCTGCTGCGCAACGAGTACGTCACCCGCGGCGTGACCACCGTCCCCGACAACGTGCTCGTGGAGATCGTGGACGAGGTCTACCTGCCCCTGATCCGCGGCCGCGCTAGGCCGACATCCCCCTGAGGACGACGAGCAGGCGCTGCCGGCCGACCTGAAGCTATTCGTCCGGGCCGCTCAGGCCGACACTCGGCCGTGTGGGCACCCGTGCGCCGAAGCGGACGCCGGACGCCATGTGCGTGTGGCGTTGGGGGCGCCCTTACCGTGAGCGCTGTGGTGATGAGCGGCCGTACATATGCAGCTCGCGTGATGGTGCTTGCCGTCGCACTCTTCGTGGCGGCCATCATCCTTGGACCGAAATCCACGACTCAGACTAGCGTCGAACAGAGGCGGACGTGGCAGTGAGCAGCAGTCGCAGCACGCCGCTGATCTCCTCGCTAAGGCCACACCGCCACTACCAGACCGACGACTGACCCTTGAGAAGTATCACGCGCCGCAGGAGGCGATGTCCCACGCCAAGGCTGTGGAGATCCTCAGCCGTGACGGCACGGAGCTAAGCCCAGCTAAGCCTCAGCTAAGCCGGAACACCATAGCCGTCGTGACGACGATCATGTACCAGTGGGACGGAGGACCGCTTGAGGGCAGCATGGCCTTGTGTCCGGCAGCACGAACCTCGGCGAGGGTACATTCGTGCGCATTGCTTTGCGGTGACCGGCGATATTGCCTAGCGACCCCATTGTTTTGCTCGCGTCGTGAAATCTGCCGCTGGTCTTACGCCGCGTCGCGGTGTGTCGGGATGTTCTTGAGCTCTTTGGCAAGGCGCTTGGCGGCCTGCTCGAGATCGTAGTCCTGCTGCAATCGCAGCCACAGTCCTGGTCCATTCCCGCAGAACTTGCCGAGCCGAAGCGCCATCTCCGGCGTGATGGGTGCCTGCTCCGCGAGAATCCGATGCAGGGTCTGCCGTGCGATACGAAGCTGTCGCGCAGCTTCGGTCACGCTCAGGCGGAGCTCCGGCAGCACGTCCTCGCGAAGGATTCGTCCAGGGTGGGTCGCCGAGAACCTCGGTTCACCTCTGACTCGATATTCAGCCATGATGCCTCCTAGTGATACTGCTCGAGGTCCACGCGCTCGGCACCTTCGTCCGTCCACTCGAAGGTGATCCGCCAGGCGCCACTGACCCAGAGGCTGTAGCGCTTCGGGTTCGTGCCGGCAAGCGTGTGCAACCGCCAGCCCGGCACGTTGAGCTCGTCGAGCGTCCGCGCCCTGTAGAGGCCGCGGAGTCGCGCGCCGACGCGATCGAGGAGATCCGCCCGGATGTGCTTCGTTCGGCCTCGATGGAAGAACTCATCGAGGTCCTTGTGGCGGAAACTCTTGATCACTGCAGGGAGTGTAATGTATTAGGTGACATTCTGTCAATCGTTACGTGACAACCCAGGAGTCACTTCACCGCCGCGGGGAACAGATACCAGCTCCACCCTTGTTGGCGCAGGGCGAGCTGGTAAGAGCCAAGGCGCAAGGGAACGTAAATCCAGCGTCGTTTCTAGAGTCGTCACGTCGTTCCGAATTTCAGCGGCCGTAGCCATGGAGGGCAGTTCGGAATCAAGAGTCTGCACCTCGTACCAGCCAGGAGACAGATCCGCAGCCTGGTTCGCCCCTAACTGCACCCCGATGGGGCGTCGCG
>JBOGIN010000379.1:0-4049 GCA_050742275.1 Vicinamibacteraceae bacterium | reverse complement strand
GTGTGGAAGATGCCGACACGGCCTGGCGACCGGGTGGTCTATCTGACATTCGATGATGGCCCCAACCCGGACGCAACGCCCGCCTTGCTCGATGTCTTGCGTGCCAACAAGGTGCGGGCGACGTTCTTCGTCATCGATCGGTACATCACGAAGGACACCGCGCCCATCCTGGCGCGCATGGCGGCGGAAGGCCACGACGTCGCGCTGCACTCGAATGAGCGGGAGCTCATGTTCCTCACGCCCGACGCGCTCGCCGACCGTCTCGGCCAGGCGGCCCGCCACATCGAGCAGGTCACCGGTCGACCGCCGTGCGCAGCGTTTCGGCCTCACGCCGGCTGGCGCGGCGGCAGCATGTTTCGTGGGCTCGCCAAGCTGGGCTATCGCCTGGTGGGATGGAGTTGGAACCTGTGGGACTGGAACTGGTTTCGGCGCCGCCGTGCCGAGACCATCGTGCCCCGGCTGCTCGAGAACGTCGACAACGGCGAGATCATCGTCATTCACGACGGCCACCACGAGAACCCGCGCGCCGACCGCCGCTACGCCGTCGAGACGGTCGAGCATCTGGTGCCCGCCCTGGAAGCGCGCGGCTTCCGCTTCGGTACGATCTGCGAGTGAGCTATCTTTAGCCAAGGAATGCCCGAGGAACGGTACTCCGGCCGCTCGATCCGACAGCGCTACCCCCACCTGCGCGACGACCACTTGCGCTACCTGGCCAAGTGGGGGCTCGTGCACCCCGTCCGCGCGGGCACGGATACGACCTATGGGTTTGCCGATCTCGTCGTCATCCGACAGGCGGCGGGCGAGCTCGAGCGAGGCGCTCGCTTCCGCAGCGTCGTCCGGACGCTCGTGGCCGAGCGCGAAGGGCAGCTCGCGCTCGACTTCCAGTCGTCGCGCCAGGAGTCTTCTCAGGCGCGCATCGTTTCCCTGCGACCGAAGCCCCGCCGGCCGGCGCCGGTCGAGGCGTACCCGTTAGTTACGCGCGAAGACCAGGAGCTCGCCGAGCGGTACTTCCTCGAGGGGACCTCCCTGGATGAGGCCGGGCCGGACATGCAGGAAGAGGCGATGGCGACGTACCGCAAGGCGCTGGCGCTCGATCCGCAGCTCGTCCCCGCGATCGTGAACCTTGGGAACATCCGCTACGCTCGCAACGAAATTCCGGACGCGCAAAGCCTCTACGAGCGCGCGGCACGTCTCGATCCCTCCTCCTTCGAGGCGCTCTTCAATCTCGGCAACGTCCACCACGATAGCGGCCGTTACGCCGAGGCGGCCCAGTACTACGAGCAGGCGCTCATGATCGATACGGCCTACGCCGACGCCTACTTCTATCTAGCCGTGACCCTCGAGAAGATGGGCCGGTCGGTCGAAGCGCGGCCCCATTGGCAGACATACCAGCGACTGGCACCGGAGGGGGAGTGGGTCGAGCTGGCAAAGGAGTTTTCGGAATAAGAAAAACGGGGACAGCCCCCGTTTTCGGACGACGGCCGTGGTCGATAGCCGAAGCGCTGGGCCGAAAAACGGGGCTGTCCCCGTTTCTCCTTACTTCGCCCGGAACGTGATGATGCCGCGCACTGGATCGTAGGGAGAAATCCCCACGGTGACCCGGTCGCCAGGCACCACCTTGATGCGAAATCGCCGCATTCGGCCGCTGAGCTGCGCCAGCACTTCTTGGCCCGCGTCCGACTGCACACGGTAGATGCCGCCGCTGTGCACGGCGAGCACGGTCCCCTGAATATCGATCAGATCATCTTTGCTCAAAACGTCTCCAGGACTTCTCGATCTCCCACGGCATGACTCCGCCCGCACGGGCGCACCCTGCATGCAGTCTGCCACGAGTCGCTATAGCGCTGCAACGCGATGAAATGAGAGAAGGGCGGAAACGGCGCTTTCCACGCGTCCTACTGGACCTCGATGACACCATGCATCAGGGTCGCATGAGGTGTGCACACATACGCGTGCCGGCCCGGGCGGTCGGGCACGCGGATGACGACCGACGCGGTCTCACCAGGCTCCAGCGGGAGGGCCTGGGAGAGCCGCCAACCGCTCACCGCGAAGTTGTGTGCCATCCCGCGGTCCTCGTTGCGGAACAGAAGCCTGATCCGCTCGCCCGCTGCGACGCGCAGCACGGGGTTGGCTTCGGGACGCCCGTCGACGTAGAAGGCGACCCCGCGCGCCACTAGCCTGATGTCACGTACCTCGCTCTTCGAGCCGGCGGCCAGCGCGGCGAGCGCGATGCCCCCCAGCAGGCACAGGATTGAGAGCACGCGTACGGTCGGCCGGCGCGCCTGACGCTGCCAGAAGTCGTTCATCGTGGTTACCCCACGAGCATACCCGTCACGTACATGACCGCGATTCCGGTCATCAGCCCGGCCGCCGTTGCCGCCCTGGCAAAGTAGGCGCTCATGGGTTGGTCGCCGGCCATCTGGCGAGCAATCTGCACGACGACCTGCGCGATCGCGCCCGCGCCAATCGCCAAGAAAACGACCGACCAGAAGGGCGAGTACACGAAGCCGCCGAGCCAGGCGCCCGCGATGGTCGGCGTTCCGCCCACGAGACCGAGCTTGACGAGATCCCACAGGCGCACGCGTTGGCGTGCGAGCGGCGCCACGATGGCCAGACCCTCGGTCGTGTTGTGGAGCGTAAAGCCCACGATGAGCATCGTGCCCAACGCCGCTTCGCCCAGCGCGAACGCGGCCCCAATCGCCAGGCCTTCGCCGAAGTTGTGCAGTCCAATGCCAATCGCCACCAGCAGCGCCAATACCCAGCCGGTTCGGTCGTCTCCCCGCTCGAACCGCACGCGGCGTCGCAGCCAGCCGCCGAGCGTCTCCAACGCCAGATAGGCGGCCGCCGCGCCGAACACGAAGAGCGCGGGGCCCTGGAACGAGCCCGGCAGCGCGGCGGCAAGCTCCAGGCCTTCCGCGCTTGCATCCACCAAGAGGAAGAGGAGGAGGCCAATCGTCAGCGCGAGCACGAAGTCCAATCCTCGTTGCCCGAGGCGCGCGACCGTCGAGCGCCAGAGCAGGCCGATGGCCACCGGAATGACGCCGACATACAGGCCAATGAGCGCAAACGCGAGCACTGATCGCGCGCTCGGGCGCGGCGTCTCCACCGCCACGGCAATCTCCTGGTCGAACGTCACGCCCGTCGACGTCACGAGACGCAGCGCGTGCGCTTCACCCCAGACCCACGGATATGGAATCGTCACGCGAGCTCGCCCAAGGTGACCGAGCGTCTCGCTCGGCTCGGCCGAGAACGACCAGTACGCATCGTCTACTTGTACCTGCGCGATCGTGACCGGGTCGGGGCCGTCGTTGAACACGTCCGCGACCACGCCTTCCGGGCCGAGCGTCACCGACTGGAACGTCAAACGCTCGATCGGGGGAACGTTCGTCCCGCGCACGAGCTCCGACGGACCCTGCCAGGCGAGCAACGCCAGCAACAGCCCGAGCAGCGCGAGTGGAACCAGGGCCACGAGCCACAGTGACGCGCGCGACCGACCAAATGCCGGGGCCAGCGTCGGCGACGGCGAAGCCACCTCAGGTTTCATGGCGGGTAGCCTTGGCACGGAACAATCCCATCCAGCCGAGCTCCGCGAACTCGGTCTGATGTGCGTGGAACATGAAATCACCCGGGTAGCGGAACGTCGTCTCGATGATGCACCGCTCCGCCTGACACAACATCACCGTATCGGTGTTTTCCGCGGTCGTGAGGCGCGTGCCGGTCCGGTACACGTCGAAGAACATCCCGTGCAAGTGGAGGCTGTTCAGCACGTCGAACTCGGTCAGGTTCACGAGAAAGATCCGCACCGGCCGCCCAACGGTCACACGAATCGGCTCCTGCACGTAGAAGTTCGCCACCGTGTTGACCGCATACACCTCGTTCTCGATGTCGAAGTTCGTGTCGAACGCGTTCATCACCATGATCAGCTCGTCAGGCGCGCTTTGATGCGATCCCCACGAGCCTTCGCGCGGGTCGACGATGAACGTCCCGTACAGACCTTTGTGGATATGGCGCTTCAGAGGTATGGCGTGACAGTGGTACAAGTGCAGGCC
>JBOGIN010000378.1:0-5388 GCA_050742275.1 Vicinamibacteraceae bacterium | reverse complement strand
GTCTAAAGACCGCGCGCTACGGATCTCCTGGTGCCCCTGACTTTCGCAGCCGCCAGATCGTGTCGTCGCCATCCTGGGCCAACAGCTCGAAGGCGGAGCTCTTCTTCGCCGTCCTGACGACGCTTCGAAGGTCGCGATTGTAGCGGTTCGCGTGAAAGACGACGTAGCGCACACCGAGCTGGCGCATGCGCCGCGCAGCCTCGATCGACGGGAACGCGGAGAGCTCGCGCATGGTCTCGGCATAATCAGGCGGCATGAACCGTGAGTATCCGTTCACGATCGGCAACCAGTGTGCGGTCGAGAAGAGCTGATAGTCCGCCTCGAACATCGGCAACGGTGTATCGACCCACGTCGGTAGCGATACGACTGGCCCCGGGGGCAACGCCGCGAGCATCCGGTACACCGTCGGGGTTGGCGCAGGCGCTGGCTTGCCGAGCTCATAGCGTGCGGGAAAGCTCTCGAACAGAAAGATCACCACAAGGGTCCACGTGGCGATGCTCCCACCCCTGCCGCGAGACAGCAGCGCACGTGCACCCAGGCTGCCAAGGATTGCCACCGACAGGGTCACCAGCAACGCGAACCTCGCTGGTGTGCGAAAAAGTGTCAGTCCGGTGAGCGAGGTCAGGAGCGAGAACGGCGTCCAGTCGAACGTCTGAGATTCTAGTGTTGCCGACGAAGGCCCAAGCGAAAGCAACCAGGCGAGGCCGCCAAGTACGAGCCAATAGCCGTGTCGTCCAAAGGTGGTCGGATCCCGTGTCACCCCACGCACCAACGCCCCGGTTCCGACGGCCGCGAGGACGTGAGCGGCCCAGCCCAAGTAGCTCGTGCGCTCGCCAAAACTCGACCGCGACTCGGCGATCCCCTGCTCGAGCAACCAGCGCCCCGCGACGGTATCGCGAGGTGGCACGAGATACCCGAACCAGTCAGCGCTGTGCTGGCGCGCTTCCACCGAATCGCCCTGCCGCCCAAGGTAGGGTCGAGCGAACAGCGCCGTGATCAGCGCGATAGAGCTCACGGCGAGGACGAAGGGCCCGGCTCGCAACGAGAAGAAGGTTCCGCGCGTGGTCGTGGTCCGGTCGACGGCGGCGCCAGATCGAAGGAAGCGCACGCGAACCAAGAGAAAGAGGACGCTCAACACATTGGCGAAGAGGGTGAGCACGGCCAGATACCATGAGCTGAGGCACTGCAAGAGCACAGCCACGGCCCAGGCCATCAGCGTTCTCGCGCGCGCCGTCGCATACCATCGCTCGAGCGCTACAAGAGACAGTGGCAGAAAGAACGCCCAGAGCAAGTTCAGATGCCCAAGATGGAGGAACCTGAAGAACGCGAAGCCGTACACGAGCCCTGCGACGAACGCAGCCACGTGATGCTCCACGTGGGACCACGCCAGTCGGTACGCAGCCCAGGCCGAGAGCGGGAAGGACAGGAACCACGCCACGTTGTACGTCAACGTCGGGTTCTCGGTGAGTGCGTAGAGGGGAAGCGTGAGGACGGCAATCCCGAACATGTGCTCGGTCAGCGCGAGCGTGCGGGTCGCAGGATAGAAGATGTTCGCGTCGAAATAGCGATCGACCGCGCCGCTCAGCATGGCATGGTGGTTCCAGGCGAGCGCCCACGCATTCAGCCGCACATCGCCCCAATAGCACGCGGAGCCAACGGCGCTGAAGTTGAAGACGGGCCACACCATGACGGCCGTGACGGCGAGATACGAGACAAAGACGAGCCAGGGCCTGAAGGCGGGGCTGCCGAGGCGAGCGTTCCATACCCTAGCTTTCACCTCGAGGACCCGTCTATCGCTGGAGGTTGTACTTCAAGATGCACCACACGGCCCGCACGCCATCCTTCCAGCCGATCTTCTTGCCTTCCTCGTAGGTTCGGCCGGAATACGAGATCCCAACCTCGTAGATGCGCACCTTGAGGCGCGCGACCTTGGCAGTCACTTCCGGCTCGAATCCAAAGCGGTCCTCCTCGAGCCTGATACGCTCCAGCACCTCCCGCCGGAAGACCTTGTGGCAGGTCTCCATGTCGGTAAGGTTGAGATCCGTCATCATGTTCGAGAGCAGCGTGAGGAACTTGTTGCCCATCGAGTGCCAGAAATACAGCACCCGGTGCGAGTCGCCGCCGGTGAACCGCGAGCCGTAGACTACGTCCGCCCTGCCTTCGAGGATTGGCTGAATCAGCTTGGGGTACTCGCGCGGATCGAACTCCAGGTCTGCGTCCTGAACGATGACCATCTCGCCCGCGGCGGCGGCAAACCCGCTGCGCAGCGCGGCGCCCTTCCCGCGATTCCGCTCGTGAAAGATCGCGCGCACATTGGGCGGCAGCGAGCCCTGTTTCAGGTACTCGCGCGTCCCGTCGGTCGAGCAATCGTCGACGACGATGATCTCGCGGTCGACGTCGAGGGGCACGGCATTGACGCGCTCCAGGACTTCCGGGAGCGTCGTGCGCTCGTTGTAAGCGGCAATGACGACAGAGAGCTTCATAGGCAATCGCGCGACCAATCGTCCGCGCCTAGTCTATCGCGCCCCGGCTGACGGGTCGCGTGGTCATTGTCCGGCCGGGTCCCGCAGGCCCTCCATCATCTCCCACACCAGCGACAGCTCGTTGTGCGTGAACAGGCGGCCGAACCAGACGCTGTCGAGAGGAAACCGCCGCAAGCCCACCCGTCGCCAACCGGCAACATCCAGCAGATGGCGCTCCCGGAGGTACGCCTCATCCACGAACGTGCGATGCGTGCTGTCGCTGGCAAACCCCTTGGGTCCCGGCACGATGACGACGACGCGCGTGATACCGAGGCGGCGGCACGCTCCGAAGAGCAACGGCAGCGCTTCGTCTGGCCGCTCGAGATGCTCGAGCACATGGCTCGCAATGAGCGTGTCGAATTGGCCGATCGGTAGGTCGCGCAAGCTGTAGCCGTCCGTGTCTGGATCGTAGAGCGCGACGTTCAGCCCCCGCGCGCGGCAGTAGGCCACGCTGGCCGCGTTCACCTCCAGCCCCATGGAGCCGGCAGGCAGGCGTTCGAGCAAGGCGCCGATGCCGCAGCCGAAATCGAGCACGCGCCCGCGGCAGAGCCGTGCCGCGCGTGCAAGATACACGCGCCGAACGAGGCGCCGCAGGCGGCTCCGACGCCGTTGATACTCGGTGTAGCGCTCGTCGTACACGGTCTCTCGGCTAGGTTCTACCACGAAGGGCACGAAGGTTTATCACCACGAAGAGCACGAAGGACACGAAGAGAGAAGGGCACGAAGAAGGAAATTAATTGGTCTTCTTCGTGCTCTTCGTCTTCGTGCTCTTCGTGCTCGTCGTGCTCGTCGTGGTGAAGAATCTTCGTGTCCTTCTTTCTTCGTGCTCCTCGTGGTGAACATCCTTCGTGCCCTTCATGTGCGCGCCGTAGCACCACACCTCACCACCACACGATGAGCCGCGCAAACCGCCCACACACCCAGAGCACGGCGCTCACCAGCGCCTCGGTCGGGCGCGCGATCGCCCGCGGCACGGTCTGCGTGAGCGTGAGCCGCGATGTGAAGCTCCTGAGCAGCTCGCGATCCGGCGTGCGGCGCAAACGTTGAACCGCCCCGTGGCTTCGTCGGAGCTCGCCGAGGTGTGTCAGCAGCCAACGCAGGCTGCGCAGCTTCGCCGCAATCAGCCTGGGTCCGCCTCCAATGACGTACGTCCATACCACCAGCTCGCTGAAGGCGAGCGCGGGAATCAAGGCAACGAGCGTCGGCCAACGCAAGTTGTGCGCCAGCGCCGCGTACCGGTTGCGCTCGATCCAATAGCACTTGCCCGGGCTCATGCGAAAGTGGAACTCGTGCTGGACGAGCGACGCCGGCACGAAACGACACCGCCAACCGGCGACCCGCGCCCGCAGGGAGAGATCCGTGTCCTCGTAGTAGGTGAAGAACGAGTCGTTGAAGCCGCCAATGGCGTCGAGCACGTCGCGCCTGATGACGAATGCCGCACCCGAGACCGCCGCGACGTCTTCCGCCTGCGTGTACGCCGTCACCGGCGCCTCGAGACCGCGACACACGGTGAGGCCCGCAAACGTGACGGCGTTCCCGCACGCGTTGATTCGATCCGGCCGGTCGATGAGCGCAATCTTCGGCGTCGCCAGCCCGACGCGTGGATCGTGCGCCAACGCCTCGACCAACGGCTCGAGCCACCCTGGCGAGACCTGCGTATCCGGATTCAGCACGGCCAGAACGTCGCCGCGCGCCTCGGCAAATCCAATGTTGTTGCCTGCCGCGTAGCCGACGTTCTCACCGCTCTGGATGAGGCGCGCCTGTGGGCAGCTCGACTGCACGCGGGCGACCGTGTCATCGGTCGAGGCATTGTCGACGATGATGAGCTCCCAGCGGGGCCACGTTTGTAACCGCAGTGACGAGAGACAGCGGGTGATATCGTCGGCGGAGTTGTGGGTCACGACGACGACCGAAACGAGCGGTGTCGGCTCGCTCATGCACCGCCTGGACGCTCTTCATCCTTTAGGGAGTGGTGCACGGGATGCACGGGCCTGCTCTGGATGTCGAGGGTGAGCGCCTGGAGGAGGAGCTGGATCCCGAGGATGATGGGCAGCACCGCAATCATGACAGTGCCGGCGCTGGTCTCCACGTTGCGATGGGCGTTGACGATCCAGGCCCACGCCCCGAATCCTGCCCCAAACGCGCTGAGCAGCACGCCGCTCACGAGGAACAGCGCGAAGAGGCCAAAGTCCTGGACGAAATGATGCACCACGACGCGCCGAACGAGGCTGCGGATGAGGCGCGGTGGAAACGACAGGAACGCGCGTGACTCGGAGAGCGAGCTCATCTCACCGCGGTAGCGCGCCGGCATCGGCACGTCCCGCACGACGGCGCGGCACATACTTAGTGCCACGAGCATACTGGTCTCGAAGAAGAATCGGCGGTCGAGCGCCGCCTGGTTGATCATGGGCAGCAGGGAGGCATGGATGGCGGTGTACCCGTTGGTCGGATCGAACACATCCCAGTACCCGGACGCGAGCTTCGCCAGGAACGAGAGCCCCATGTTGCCAATCCTCCGGAGGGGCGGCATGGCGGCCAGTTGCGGCGCGTGCAAGAAGCGATTGCCCTTCGTGTAGTCTGCTTCGCCGTTGACGATCGGCGCGATGAGCCGCGGAAGCTGTGCGGCATCCATCTGGCCATCGGCATCCATCTTGACCAGGATCTCCGCGCCGAGCCGCGCGGCCTGGCGGTAGCCCGTGAGCGTCGCGCCGCCAACGCCGCAGTTCGTCTCGTGCCGGACGTAATGCACACGCGAATCGCCGTGGGCAGCGACCACCTCCGCCGTCTCATCCGGGCTGGCATCGTCGACAACCACGATGCTGCTGACCCAGGCGGGGATGCTGGCGAGGACACCGCCGATCTGGGC
>JBOGIN010000377.1:0-4550 GCA_050742275.1 Vicinamibacteraceae bacterium | reverse complement strand
GTCTTCTTCCTGGTCGTCGGTCTCGAGATCAAACGAGAGCTCGCCGTGGGTGAGCTCCGCGACCGGCGTGCGGCCTTGCTGCCCGCGGCCGCGGCGCTCGGCGGCATGGTCCTTCCCGCGGCGATCTATTTCGCGCTGCAGTGGGACGGCGACGGCCCCCAGGGATGGGGCATCCCGATGGCCACCGACATTGCCTTCGTCGTGGGGTGTCTCGCCGTGCTGGGACCACGTGTGCCGCACAGCCTGCGGGTCTTCCTGCTGTCTCTCGCGATCATCGACGACATCGGCGCCATTCTCGTCGTGGCATTCGGCTATTCGGCGGGTATCGACGCGCGCTTCATCGCGCTTGGCTTCGCTGGGCTCGCGGCTGTCGCGCTCTTAGTCCGTGTTGGCGTAACGATGTTCCTGCCTTTCGCCATCGTCGGCCTGCTCACGTGGCTGGCGTTTCATGAGTCTGGCGTGCACGCCACAATCGCCGGCGTGTTGCTGGGACTCTTGGCTCCTGCGCACCGGGGCCCAGACGAACACCACGCGTCACACGCCCTCGATCAGCTCGGCGAGCGGCTCGGTGGCAGGCACGACGACAGTACAGCCGCGGTCGCCCACGGTGCGGAATCGCCTCTCGAGCACCTCGAGTCTGCCCTCCATCCATTCGTCTCGTTCATCGTCATGCCGGTGTTCGCCCTTGCAAACGCTGGCGTTGCCTTGAGGCTGGATGGGCTCGGACATCCTGTGGCAGTTGCCGTGATTGCCGGCCTCGTTGTGGGGAAGCCCGTGGGCGTGATGCTGTTTGCATGGCTAGCCGTCCGCTTGCGTTGGACGCGGCTCCCAACTGGTGTGTCGTGGTCGCTGCTCCTGGGAGCAGGATGCCTTGCCGGCATTGGATTCACGATGGCGCTCTTCATCTCGAGCCTCGCGCTGGGAGACACGCTGTTGGACGCCGCCAAGATCGGCGTTCTCGCGGGATCGCTCGTGGCCGGCGTGGCGGGGTTGCTTCTGATCTGGCGCCGGCTTCCTGAAACGCAGCCATGACGCCAGTTGGAACACATCGCTGAGCGACACCTGGCCTCTGACCCTCGCGAGCCCCTGCTGCAGCGGCGCGTCAGCGCCTGGCGCGCCGTCGCTGGCGCAGCACCTGACCGGCAAAGCCCTCGAGCGTTACTGAATCCCAGACATCGGGCAGGGGTGTTTCAGCATGATCGTCGACGATGGGGAGCGTACGAAGCGGTGTGTCGTCGACGTAGACGTCGAGTCTGTCGAGACCCCGTGAGGTAACGGTGAGTCTCGGAGAGACTGCGGTGATCTGGAGGTCAGTGGAAGGCTCCGCGCCAAGGAGCCGGCCGCAGTACTCGAGAAGGTCGCGGTTGCCGTGAAGGAGGTCATCGCGCGTCATCGCATAGCGGCGGTGTCCAGCCACACCAAGATCTTCAATCGCGACCCCTTCGGCATCGCCGATCCGCGTGGCGCGGCGCACCGAGATGCGGTAGGTAATTCCGGACGGAAGGAGCGCGGGCGCGAACGGCGTTCCCGAGAGCGCGGCGCCGACAATGGATGGATCCCAGACGTTCGCACCGCCGGCGCCTGTCGCTTCACCGACGCTCACCACTGTTCCTACGTTGTTGTCGACGAATCCAGCGGCGAAGAGGTCGCCGGCGGAGTAGGTATTCGGGTCCACCACCGCGACCACGGGGCCACCGTAGACCTGGCCAACGTCATTGCACCGGCTCAGTGGCGTGATGGGCAGTGCTTGCGAATAGAGCTCGCCGGTGGCAACGGCGCTCCTGAGGCTCGCCGCCCACGGGCTGAGCGAGCCCTGATTCTGCGGCGCCTCCGCCATCGCGCGCGTGAGCTCGGTGGCTGCGAGAGAAAAGCGCACCGGCTGCACTGGATGAGGGGTGAAGAGCTGTAGCAGTCGCTCCGCCGCCCAGATGAGACCTCCCGGATTCGCGCGCAGGTCGATGATGAGGCCGTCTTGCGGAAGGCGCCGCAGGATCTCGATCACCTCATCGAGAAACCCGTCATCGTCGCGCAGATCGAAGCTCCACAGACGCAGGTAACCGAAGGTGCCAGACGAGGTCTCGACCGTCCTGGCCGAGACGTTGTCGCCGAAACGCCCGCTGATTGTCTCCCTTGCTGGATCGCCGAGCGGGGCGCGTCGCGCGCGCGCCCCAGCTTCCCGCGCCCACAGCTCGCCGTTGAACATCAGCTTCTTGGCGCGGCGGATCTGCTCGCCTGCGGGGTTGAGCGCCTGCGCGGCAACGGCTGCCGCGGCGGTAGCCGGACCGGCGGTATCTGGCGCGGTGCGCGGCCTGACGAGCCGCCACGGCAGACGCACCTCTCGCGCCTTCCCGTGCTTGCCGATGTAGCCGATCAACACCCAACGCTCGTCTGGCGGTGGTCCGTATTGCAGCGCGCGGAACGTGAGCGATTCGACGGCCCGTGCGAGTCGTGCGTCCATGCGTCCGCCCGTCTCCCGGTCGGCGTGGCGATCCACCGCCGTCCTGAACGGCACGCCGTTCCACATCGTCAGCTCGACGCCCGGCACGAATTGACTATCGTCGATGGCGTCAGCCGCCGTCTTGGACACGAGGAAGCGCGGGTCGTCGTGCGGGCCGTACTGCTCGACGAGAAACGGGAGCCTGGCGACCTGATCCGCCCGGCTGCTGGGCCCGACGTAGATCGTGTGCGCGTCGCGACATGCCCGTACGATGGTCCAGAGCTCTGCGTGGAACGTGCGCTCGTCCATCGTCTCCGCGCGCTGGCGGAGCAGACGCATCTGCTGGATCGGGTCGATGCCGTACATCGACCGCTTGAGCGGAAGATGTGTGTAGAGCCCTTCGAGCAGGCCCAGGAACGCGTCGACCACCTGCCGGCGCTGTTGCGGCGTGAGCGTTGGCTCCGCGGCCGGCAGGTCGGTCACGGCCGTTCCGACCTGCGCGCGGTGGATCATCGTCTTGCTGGGCTTCATGATCGCAGCCTCATCGCGCGTAGTAGCCAGCCACGCGATCGAGAACGCCGTTGTGAAAGCCACGCTTCCTGAGCGAGGCGAGCCATGGCCGATCGTGAACGAGAGACGAGGGCTTCGGCACCTCGAACTCGGCGCCGGGTGGCGGAGGACCGGCAAACGTCTCGGGTGCGCCTGGCATGTCCAGCTCGAGCACGAGTGCCGGCGGCGCCGCGCCGTTCGGCGGTGCGGCGCCGTTCATCAGCGAGGCTTCGAGCGCGGCCCTCGCCGCCCGGTGCCCCCGCTCGATCGCGGCATCTGGATCTGCGCGCACCTCGTCCAGCTCGCCGAGCACGCCGCTCCAGGTCCACACGCGCTCTGGATCGTCAGGCTTCCGCAGCGGGACGTGTCGTCGGTCCGCTCCAATCTCCACCGATGTCGTGCGCACCTCGCCGGCGGCGCGCATCAGATCGCGCGTGCCGTAGCGGGGGCTCCCGCCGACGACCACGAGGAGCACGTCGCTCTCGTGTGCCATGACGAGGTTCTTCCACGGATCGGCATGGCGACGGGCGACCACGGTGATGTCGGCGAGTCGTCCAGGCTCGAGGCGGCCGGCCGCGTGCGGCCAGTAGGCGCCCAAGGCATCGCCCGGCGACGAAGTCACCATCTGAGCGAGGTCGAAGTGGCCGATGTCGAGATCCGCTTCCTGAATCCACAGGTCCGCGATCTTCAGCTCGCCCAGGAGGTTCTTGGTCCCAGAGGGCGCCCAGTCCGTGCCCAGGCACACGGATACGCGATGCTTCCGCGCGGCGGCGACATCCGTCGTTTCACCGTACAGCCAGAGGTTCGAGAACGGAGACCACACCACGCTTCCCGGCGCGCTGTCTCCGGCCAGCGCGGCGTGCTCCCGCCACTGACGAAAGTCGGCGTCGCCGACGGCGTTACAGTGAATCGCAATCAAGCGGCTGCGCAGGCATCCGGCCCGTGCCACCTCGGCGAACTCGCGTGCGGCCAGGCTTCTGTTCTGTCCCTCGGCGCAGTGATAGATGAACCCACCGCCCGAGTCGATGTGCCTCGCCCGCTGCTTCAAGTCGGCAACGGAAAGCGTGAGCGCGGACGTGCGAATCTTGTCAGTGCTCCCGTCGCGAAATAGCGCATCGTCGACGTTGCGAACGAGCTGATTGGCAGGGCGGCGATTGGCGGGCGGCCAGCCCTGGATGCTGGTGGTCCCGCCCGCGAGCGCGCGCACCTGCGCGTAGGCCAGGAGCGCTTCCGGTGCGCCCTTGATGAGGGCGTACGCGGGCCAGCTGATGAGCGGCCGATAACTGGGAGCCGTTGGCCAGGTGTTGTGGTGAAGGAAGGGACGATCTCGGGTTGGCTCGTCCCAGAGCGGCAGCGGCGCAAAGCCGATGTGCGAATGCAGGTCGATCAAGCCTGGGTAGATGAACGCGTCGCCCACGTCCACGGCGCGCAGCCCGTTCGACGATGACCCACGATTGCGCAAGACGCTGTCGATCGAGCCATCGTCACCCAGCCTGACGCGGCCGTTGAAATGGCGCTCGGGATCGTCGGTCGCAAGAGGCACCACCCTCCCGTGGAGCTCCAT
>JBOGIN010000376.1:0-2391 GCA_050742275.1 Vicinamibacteraceae bacterium | reverse complement strand
CCTCGTCGCGCGGCCTGAAGGCCGCGCGCTACGTGCGAAGAAGGGTGAAGTGAACCGCCCGCATTGGGCTACACCGGCACTCGCTCGAGGCTCAGGCCATCGGCGGCATCGGCGGCCTCCACCTCCGCCCTCGTCACGCCAAGCAGGAAGAGCACCGCGTCGAGGAACGGCTGCGAGAGCGCGGTATCCGCAACTTCACGAAGCGCCGGCTTGGCGTTGAACGCCACGCCGAGCCCGGCGGCAGACAGCATGTCGATGTCGTTCGCGCCGTCGCCAACGGCAACGGTCTGGCTCAGCGGAATGCGGTACTTCTCAGCGAACCGGCGCAAGGCGATGGCCTTGCCCGCCCGGTCGACGATGTCGCCGACCAGACGGCCGGTGAGGCGGCCGCCGGCGACCTCCAGCTCGTTGGCGGCGCAGAAGTCCAGGCCGAGCTCCTCCACGAGCCGCCGCACGACCTGCGTGAAGCCGCCCGATACCACGCCGCAGCGGAATCCAAGCCGGCGCAGCGTCCTCACCGTCGTCCGCGCACCGGGCGTGAGCTGGATCGTCGCGGCAACCTCGTCCAGCACCCACGCCGGCAGCTCTTTCAGCAGCGCTACGCGCGCCCTCAGCGACGCGGCGAAGTCGAGCTCGCCGCGCATTGCCGCCTCCGTGATCCGCGCGACCTCTTCGAGACACCCGACGCGCGCCGCGAGCATCTCGATGACCTCGCCCTGGATCAACGTCGAGTCCACGTCGAACACCACGAGCCGCGTGGCCCGCCTCGCCAGACCAGCCCGTTCCACGGCGATGTCCAGGCCGACCCGCGCGGAGAGCGTGGCGAGCGCGGATCGGAGCTCGGCGTCGGAGCGCAACGTCGCCTCCGGCACCGACACACTCAATTCCAGCCCGGTAACCGGATAGTCGGCCACGCGCCGAATCGCGTCGATGTTGACGCCCAATGACGCGAGCTCTGCGGCGACCTCGCTGAACGCGCCCGCGGTAACCGGGCGTCCGAGCACGACCACCACGTGGCTCGACGATGCCCGTGCCGGTAATTGTTCCTCGGCGCCTACCTCAACAACGACCTGCATGCCGACGCTTCCCATGGCCCGCGTCACTGCTTCTTGCAAGCTCTCGGGATCTTCGTGAGTGGCGACCAGAACTCCGAGCACCAATCGTCCCCTGATGACAACCTGCTCGACGTCGAGCACGTCAACCGCATGCCGGGTGAGCGTCGCAAACAGGACCGAGGTGACGCCGGGCTTGTCGGGCCCGGTCACTGTGATCAGCACAGGTGCCATCTTCTACCTGGCGATATCATATCTGACGACATCGCCCTCGGTCGTGTGCCTAGCCTTTGGAGGTGGACGCCACCTGCTGTGCGAGGGCGATCGCTTCCTCTTCGCTCCCGCACACCCACACGCCAGGAACGTTCTCGGTCCACTCGCGCACGAACGCCGTCACCTTGCCGTAGGAGTTGTCGAACAGGACATTCGGACGGCCCAGACAGGTCGCGAGGATGTGCGCGTGGAGCCGGTCGGTCACGACGACCGCTCCACGACCCAGCAACTGGGCTCCATAGTCGACGCGCTCCTGCGCCATTCCGTTGGCGGCTTCGAGCCTGCGCTGCTGCTTCCTCGAAAGGAAGAACGGTAGTCGCTGCAGCATTCGAATCGGCCTGCGCCGCCAGCGCCAGGTCCGCTGAAACGCGGCCTTCGCCATCGACGGCTGCGTCTGAATCCAGTCGACGACAATCAAGCCAGGCACCAAGAGGGATTGCCCGACTTTGTCGGCGATGGATTCCTTGTCCGACCTGCAGAGGTACACGATCGTGCCCGACTGCGGCGGCAGGGTCGCCAACCGCTCCTCCCGCATCATGAAGGCGAGATCCGGACAGAGCCTCGCCTCGCAGGAGAAGTACTTCTTCGCGAAGGCGAGACTCGTCTGATCTCTGACGAAGAGCAGGAAGCTCGGGTGCTCGTTGATGACCGATTGCGCCCGGTCGAGGGTCTCAGCGCTGGTGAAGTGAATGGATTGGGGAAGCTGAACGATCGTCTTGTCGGGGAAGTCGGTCAGGACCCGCTCACGAAACCGTTGGTGATGCTTCCACAGGTCTCCAAGGTTGCCACCGCCCTCGATGAGAATGGCGCCCTTTCTCACCGCCCGTCTCAACTCCGCCGCCGAGTAATGGCGGATATCGCAGACGTATTTGATCCTCACGCCGCGCGACTGCAGATAGTCGACGGTGCCTAGCCAGATGGCGTTGTCGCCAACGTTCGGATAGGCGGGAAAGTCCACCAACGCGCACTCCGAGAACTGGGTAATGACGGGGTCCAGCACTGTTGCGATGGTGCGCTGCAGGCTTGCGCGCCAGGCCGCTTGCGCCGAGGCCCGTGCGGTCGTGGG
>JBOGIN010000375.1:0-4374 GCA_050742275.1 Vicinamibacteraceae bacterium | reverse complement strand
CGTCTGGAGTTGAACCGGTGCTCCGCGTTCACGGCAGGTCACGCAGGCTCGGGCACCTGGTTCCGCGCCGGGCATCTCGCAACAGTCGTTCATCACCCGCGAGTATCAACCCTGAAGTGCACTTCAGAGTCAAGCCTCGGTAAGGAGTGAGATGAACCCCGTCTCAACACACCGGGTCGCACATATCGCGATCGCGCTGGCCGACGGTCCGCCATTCGATCACCAAGGCGACTCCGACACCGATGAGCACGACGCCCCACACGGTGGACAGATCGAACGCCCACGCATCCGCCTCGATGAGCGCGGCGACCACCGCTCCTAGGAGGAACAGTGGACCGGTAATCCCACAATGTAGCGTTCGGTTGCGACCGAAGTTGATGAAGCACGCGGCTCCGAACGCGACGAGCACCAATGTGTCGCCGTACGGCTCGAAGAACGGCCAGGTGGACCTCACAAGCAGGCCTATGCCGTACAGCACCGCGAACACACCTGCCCAGAAGCACATGGCCGCCGGGCTCGTGCCGCAGGCCCGACTGAATCTGAAGCGAGCCATTCGTTTGTCCCCCTCGGATCGCTCACAGTGTGCCGGTCGCGCCGAGCTGAGCGATCGTGCTTGCTCCAGTGTCGCCCCTGAAGTGCACTCCAGAGTCAAGACTGCAGATCGAGTTGCCAGCGTTGGCGCGATTTCGTGGGCATCAGGGGAGCCATTTTCTGTCTCGAGCGCCATTGCTGTGCCGAGGAGCGGATCAGATCACACGACATCGCGCGTTGGCCTCTGACGAGCAGACGTCCTCCTCTTTGCATTCGCCGATGGACGAGGGGCCGGGGACGTCGTGGACGCATCTCTCAACAGCGCGACTAGCGACTCCCTGAGGGCGACGCTCCCACGGCTCTCGTGGCCGCCGAGCACTGCCAGGCGCTGCTGCTCGAGCTGCACAACAATCTTCCTCGCCGCCCTCAGAACCTTGACCCCGCGCGGGGTAAGCCCCAACTGCAGGGCACGAGGATCCTTGACGTGAGCGCGCCGCTCCACCAAGCCACTCCGCTCCAGACTCCGTGCCAGCGTAGACACGAACATGGGCTCGAAGCCGACGAATTCGGCAAGCTCGCGCTGACTCGGTTGAGTGCCTGATGCGGCCAGGCCGTGAAGCGACGCGAGCACACCGTACTGCGCCGAGGTCAGGCCCAGATGACCGATCGCTCGATCGAGCCCGGCTCGCCACTTCGCGGCAAGGCGCCAGACCAGGTAGCCAGTCGAGGGCACGAGGGTATCAGCAGACATGACCGTCTCAATTGTAGAGCGACGGTGACATGACCCACGGCGCGACGGCCGTGGCGGTATCGGCGCGCCGGTGCTTGACACATATGATATCCATGTTTATGCTAAGCATGAATATGATAATGCGGCGTAAGCCGCGGACGCGCGCGGTTGGCCGTCGGGAACTGCAACGTCTCGCCGCATCGCTCGTCGTGCTTCTACGCCAACCGCTGCGCCATCGTCGAAGGGGAGGGGACGTGTCTTACGCAATCGGTCGAACCATGGCGGCTGGCGTGGCGGGAGGCTTCGCCTTCATTCTTGGAACGTTCCTTACGTTTGCCCAGCTCAGTGGCTCCCGCCGCGGTCACACGGGCCTGCTCTTCGACCCCGCGACGCAACATCCGAAGGTCATCGCCGTGTGGAAGGAGATCGAACCGCTGCCACGGGTGATTGAAAACCCTCCAATCATCCTGGCCGGGATGCTGCTCTTTGGCCTCGCGTACGCGTTTGTGTACCGCTCGGTCGCGCCCGGGTGGCCACCTGGTGTGAGCCGCCGGGTGTGGCGGCTCGCTCTGGTCATCTGGCTCTCGACGGTCTTCGCGGAATTCATGGGGCCGTTCAACGTGCTGCACCAACCGCTGCGTCTCAGCGCGATCGCCTGGTCGTTCTGGGCGGTCGCCGCCGTCGCGGAAGCGGTAGGCATCGTCTACGTGCTTGAAGGCCGCCCGGTGGTGGCTCCAAGGGAGCCGCGTGCGCCGGCCGCGAAGCGAACGTGAGAACTGCGGAGTGCGAACCCTCAGTGCGAATGGCCCGCGGATGCTGACGCGCCGGAACGATCCGGGCACGTATCGTCGCGGACCGGCGGGAAAGGGAAAGGCAATCGTGACCGAACTGGCTAACACGAGCGCATCATTCACGGCGACGGCTCACACGGGGATGGGGACAGATGCCTCAAAGGGGACCGATGCCGAAGACCTGGGGCCGCTGGACGAGCTGCCAAGTCGTGATAGAGACAGCGACGAGAGGACCGCTGCGGAGGTATAGCGATGGCCAGCAACTACGGACCCCCGCCTGTGCGTGGACACGAGCATCAGCGACTGAGCGTATTCGTTGGCACGTGGCACGCCGAAGGCGTGTCCTACGGCGAAGGCCAGGATCCAAGGCAACCACGAGCACACGGGCTCCCATGGAAGAGCGATGAGACAACGGTGTGGCATCCAGGCGGCTTCTTCCTGGTTCAACACGAGCATGCGCAGGCCGGCTCCGGCGCGCTCGTCACCCATGCCGTCATCGGCTACGATGCGGCGGCTGGCGAGTACTTCGCGCACGCCGTGGAAAACCATGGCCACTACCGCCGCTACATCGTTCGTGTCGATGAACGTGTTTGGACGTTCATTGCCGAGCTCGAGCGGGCGCGTATCGAGTTCAGCGGGGATTTCCTGACACAGTCGGTGATGTGGGAGTGGCGACCGTTTGGCAACGAGTGGTTGCCACTCTGTGACCGCACAAACGTTCGTGTTCGGTGAACGAAGGCGCGCCACACAGATGCAACGAGGTAGGAACTCTCCAGGAAGCGCAACACGTCGAAGCTGAATCAGGCGGGCCGTCGAATCATCTCACATTCCGAAGCCCTATCCCGTCTCACCGTTGGAGAAGGGAGGAGCGACATGATCAGATGGGCACCGCGGAGACCGATTGACAAGGTCCTGGTGGACGCCACGCGCAAACGCGCAGGTGCGTGGTGGCGCGAGAAAGCTTCCCTCGGCGGTGTCTCAGCTGGCGTCAACGTTCCGGCCGTGGTGCCCAAGCTTCGTCCGTGGCAGCTATACTGGGAGGCGGTCGCGGGCACCGGTAGCGTGCCGTAGTGGTCGCTCAAAGGCTCGGACGTGTATCGGTCGCCCGTAAACCGTTGATTCTAAAGATACGGAGAGATGACCGAGTGGCTTAAGGTGCACGCTTGGAAAGCGTGTGTAGGCTTATCCCCTACCGTGGGTTCGAATCCCACTCTCTCCGCCAACCGTAACATCTTGATTATAAAACACTTAACCACATATATATTGCTACCGTGAGTCCCCTACCTACTCACGGACCCACTAAGCCTCTGGGTATCAGCGACTTAGCAGAACTCCAGGTTGCCCGCGTGAACCATTGACCGCCAACTACTTGATTTGTAAGGGTTTGCTCGCTGGAATAACGTTAGGGCGCATCGCGGAGGGCATCGGGAGGTGTCCCGCGACAAGGCGATTCAGTGCCGCTCCGTCCGAATGACTTCCTCCGCGTCGCCGCAAAGACACACTGGGCCACAGATTCGCAGGCGCGCTTCCGTCGCAGAATCAATTGGTCGGGTGCCAGACTCTGAGGACTTCGGTCAGGACACCTCGACCGCAACTGCCGCCACCTCCATTCAGCGCACCGACATGCGTCGGACGCTCCCGATACGCAGCCATCAGGGAGCTCACGCGGGCAGCGCGGCATGCTATATTCGTTGATGTATTCGCATGCCGACGACAGTTCACATCCCCCCCGCCCTGCTGAAGTCGGTCGACCGACGCGCCAAGACACTGGGCGTCAGCCGCAATCGGCTCATCGTTCGGGCACTCGAGCGAGCGGTGACCGAGCGCGCCGGATGGGCGCCGGAGTTTCTCGAAAGACTGCGGGATGTGGACGACGACACTGTCGAAGCGGTTGACGATCTGCTGGAGGACGTGAAGCAGGCGCGCCGCTCGAAACCGGCCCGCGACCTGTGATCTACGTTCTCGACACCAACGCCGTCTCGACGCTCATGAAGGGCAGCGCCGCGTTCGTGGAGCGGCTGGCCTCGCATGCTCCTGGCGATGTCGTGATTCCTCAGCCCGTCGTCGCGGAGATCGCATTCGGGATCGAGCGCTTGCCACGCTCCAAGCGTCGAAGGGCCTTGCAGTCTCGTTTCGATCTGATTTGTGCCGAGATTCCGCGGACGGAGTGGACGGACGCCGTCAGCCAGGCATACGGGCGCATCAAGGCCGCTCTTGAACGTCGCGGTACCCGAATCGAGGACTTCGATGCGGCGCTCGCGGCGCATGCTCTCGCGAGTGGTGACTCTGGAGCCTTTTTGCCCACGTAAGCCACGCGTCTTC
>JBOGIN010000374.1:0-6451 GCA_050742275.1 Vicinamibacteraceae bacterium | reverse complement strand
TCGCAGTGCTCGATCGCACCGCGACGGCGTGGCTGCGTCGGTTGCTGACATGGCTGGAGCAATTCGAAGACTGCTTCGGTCGACAGAGTCAGCGCCGCGCGTTGCGTCGGTACGTCTCGGGTCTGCGCAACGACAGCGCCCGCAAGTCGATGGAGGCGATGTGGGCGCGCCTCAGCGACCCCGGAGCGTATCAGGCGTTCCAGCATTTCATCACGCATGCCCCGTGGGACGCCGAGGTGCTGTGGAAGCGCCTGCGGGCGGTCGTCCCCGAGCGGCGCGGTGTGCTGATCCTCGACGGGACGAGTTTTCCCAAACAGGGCACGGCCTCGGTGGGCGCGGCACGCCAGTACTGTGGCGCCCTGGGCAAAGTCGCAAACTGCCAGGTCGCGGTGACGGTGGCGTTGTGGACCGGCGTGCGGGCCTGGATGCTCGGGGCGCGCTTGTATCTCTGCCCGAGGCCTGGCTGACGGCGTCGCAACGGGCCCGGGCGCGGATTCCCGAGGCCGTCGAGTTCCAGGAAAAATGGCGCTTGGCATTGACGCTGGTGCGGCGGGTGCGGGCGGCCGGGTTCGACCTGACCGGAGTGGTCGGCGATGCCGAGTTTGGCGACAATGCCACGCTCCGGCGCACGCTGCATCGCGCCACGGTGCCCTATGCCCTGGGCGTCTCGTGCGACCTGAAGGTGTTTCCAGGCACGCCGTCTCTCCAGCGACCCGCGCCGCTGGTCGGCAAGGGGCGTCCGCGCACGCAGCGGGTGTTGGCCGCGGGCACCCAGACGGTCACGGCGATGGCGCTCGTCGCGACGCAACCCGCCCGAGCCTGGCGCCGCGTCAGTTGGCGCAACGGCACCAACCCACCCTGGCGCGCGGCCTTCGTGGCGCGGCGCGTCACGCCCGCGCACGACTGGCGCGAGCGACGGCTCGCCCCCGAGGTCTGGCTGCTGGCGGAACGGGACCTGAGCGCCGCGCCCCGGACCAAGTACTACCTGGTCGATCTGCCGCCCTCGGCGTCGCTCAAGGCCTTGGTACGCTTCGCCCATCAGCGCTGGGCGATCGAGCAGCAATATCAGGAACTGAAAGACGAGATCGGGCTCGACCATTTCGAAGGGCGGACGCTGCCCGGCTGGCAACGCCACGTCGTCCTGACGGCCATCGCCTACAGCTTTCTTCAAAACGAACGGCGACGACGGGGCCAGACGCAGCTCACCTTGCCGCGCGTGCGCGCGGTCATCCAAGAAGTCCTGACCGCCCACTTCTTCATGACGCAACCGCATTACCTCAAGTGGATGCTGAAGCTGAAAGACGTCGAATTACGAATCTGACAGAGTAGTACTATTAGCCCGGTGTTCGCGACGGTAACAGAACGGCACGGACGCCCGCACGCGGTGGCCGCACTGCCCACAGGCACAGCGCAGCCAGCCGTCGATCACATCTGGTTCGCGACGGGCGAGGCGACTGCACGTACGGTCGTACGAGTTGATGTCCGGCTGGGGATCAAGACGTATGCCTCGAGCGAGACCTTGGGGAGCGGTCTCGAGGATATCCAGGCCCGCGCCGCGTGTGAGCGCCTGGGAGATGTCGGAAGCCGGTATGGATGAGTTGTGACGCGGATTGTGACATAACCCGCTCAGAAGATGGCCTGATACGGCGATCGATCGTTGTCGATTACTGATCGCACGCAGCCCTCAAATCACTGATCTGTCGGATCTTCGTCGCTCTCGGTCACAGACGGTGGAGGTTCCGGACCACGACTACGAACCAGGAGGTCGCAGGTTCAAGTCCTGCAGGGCGCGCCATCCTCCGCGTGTCGCTCCGGCTGTCGCGCCTTGCCGGTCTTAGCCCGGCGCGGCTCGCTCCCGCTCGCCCCGACGCGGGTCAAGTCCTACCCGGCGCGCCATTTCCCGCGTGTGAAATCCTGAGACACAGCAGGTGCCGGCTTATGTGTCTTGGATGGCGTTCACTACCTGCATTACACGGAGGGCCCGATTCCCTCGACGAGCCATGCATTCAGACGCGACAACGCGCCGAGCTGCGATGCTGTCGCTCGATCTGTGCCGAGGAGACCTGGAAGTAGCCGCTTTGAAAACATCATCGTCCGCGCTATCGTGTGTTCTCCAGGAGGTTGTTGGTGAATCGGAGCATCGCTGAGCGCCACGTCGCACTCGAACAGCTTTGCCGTCGCCACCGCGTCGCAAGGCTTGAGCTGTTTGGTTCCGCGGCTCGTGGTGACGAGTTGTCGCCCGGAAGCGACATCGACTTCCTCGTCGAGTTCGAGCCCCTCCCGCCTGGGACTTACGCCCGATACGTATTTTGACCTCCTCGAAGCCCTCGAACAGCTCTTTGGGCGGTCCGTGGACCTTGTCGTCGCCTCTGCGATCAAGAATCCTTACTTCCGCGAGTCAGTTGAGCGCACGAAGGCTCGTCTATGCGGCTTGAGTCGAAGAAGTACCTCGACGACATCCGACGTGCGGCACGGCTGATCGCAGAGTTCACGGTCGGCAAAGAGCTCGCGGGCTACCAGAGCGATGCGATGCTTCGAGCTGCCGTGGAGCGAGAGTTCGAGATTATCGGCGAGGCGCTGGCTCAGTTGGCCCGCATCGATGGCGTCGCGATTCCGGACGCGCAACATTTCGCCCTGCTGGCAGCAGGTTTCAAGGGCCCCGATGATTCGGTCGTGCATCGCGGGTCCCACCCACTTGTGCTCGGCGGTATTCATCGTCAAGCATGCGGCAAGGAATTGCTGCTCCTCGTCGCGGCGTGCTCGCCGATCCCGCTTGTTCTCATCGCGCCGCTTGATGCTGATGCCGAAGCGATGGAAGGGCGACGTTGACAGCAGCGGCGGGTCCTGGAAGCGTCCCCAGTTGACCGCTGCGCGCAGGACGCCAAGCACGCGATTGACGGTCGCGAGCGTGCGTCCCTTCCGGTACTGCGCCTTGAACCGGGCGATGTCTGCAGGCTTTTCGAGCGCCGTCACCGGCAGCTCGCCAAGTGCCTCCTTGAGCTGCTTGATGTGCCCGCAAACGGTGCCCGCGCTCTTGAGTCCGTCGGCCTCGACATAGTTCGTGTAGTACTCGTCAAGGAAATCCGCTACCTGCGACACCGATCACCATGTCGCCACGCGCACCTTGTCGCCACGTGCACTTGCATTTCTCCGACCTCGTCCTGGTTCAATCAGGTCGAACGGGATCGGCTCGCGCGCGGCATCTTCACCTCGATGGTCGACCTGGCCCGTCAAGATCCGGCGGTACATTCGGCACCACAACAGACGGCTCAACCGGTCGCTGGAGTTATCGGAATCCGGCCCATCGGATTAGTAGCAATTCAGCGAGTACGCTCCACTAGCGACTGTCAATTTCTCGTTGTGGATTGAGTTGCAGCAGCATTGCACCAATGAGCAGCGGGAGAGCGAACCCCACGTACACTTTCCCCTCCCAATTGGCCCAATCCATGCCGGTTGCACTGAGCAACTCGCCGATGCCGACAATCACGAATGGGAGTCCGACGACCGCCCACGCGAACATCAACGCGTCTGCGGTCGCTCCTGTACCTCGCCGCCATTGCCAGAGCGCTAGTCCGACGCAGAGCACGACTCCGATTGGCATGACCAACACACCAGCATTTCCGCCACGAGCCAAGACATGGAGGGGTTGATATGTCAGCCCCAGCGAATGGCCCCACCAGAAGACGAGCAAATGAATAACCAAGAGGGTCGAGCTGGCCAGGCCAAAAAACGTAATGCCGTTGCCTGCGTCTCTTCGTCCAATCAGAAGGGCCAGGGCACCAACGAAAACGGCCAGCGGCGCGCGCGCGGTCGCGATCGTCCCGGCAGCGACGCTCCAACCGACGAGCCGCCAGATCCCCCGGGAGGCGTCTCGCCACGCGCCCAACGTTACCGTCAGCATCGCGCAGCCAACGGCGAATAGGTCGTGACCTACGAAACTCATCTGCAAGAATGCAGGGAGTGCCATCATGAGCGTCACGAAGGCGAGCGCAATGGTGACGTGATGGCGAGCCAAGATCCATGCTGCAAGCATCAGGTGGAGAGGCACCAGAAGCCAGATCGCTCCGGTTGTCGTCAGCGGCGCGTGAAGCGCTATCCACCCTGGACCAGGACTGATCGGCGCGCCGTCAAAGAGCGTATTGGTGTACGGATGTGTGCCCTGCAACGCTCGCACTGCCGGTTCGATCATCGCATCTGGCGCGCTGCTGCGAGCCGGGGTCATTCGCGTCCGGGGATAGAGCACACCGTTGGCCGTAGCCAATACCAGGCAGAAAACAGCGCACGACACCAGCCCGACACGACGAGATGTCATGATACGGCGAACGAGCTTGGCGTACAGAGCGAGCATCACGGACAGGACGCTGATATACGCGATGGTGACCGCAATTGGAGCGCTCGTATACTTGGTAAACGCAGGAATGCTTGTGAGCGCCGCCAACGTGACGAAAAGCGCCGCTGTTACCGCTGTCGTCATGACCACTCCGATCGAATCGCTTGCGTTCAAGGGCTTGCGAGCCCGCCTCGACACACGACGCCGGTCGCTTCGTTTTTTCTTGACAGACATATCCGCGCACCGGGCACTGCTCACCGCTCGCGGTTCTACGTCTTGTCTTCCTCGTGGACCGCGAGCGCGACTCCCCAACGGAGGCCGGTGATGCGACGCATACTGTGGCTGTTAGTTTTGGCGGCATGCTTGTCGGTTGCGAGCTCAGCTCCGCAAACAGCAACCATGATCTATGACGTGTGATTTCGGATACCCACTCTACGACTACGCACCCGCCATCATGGTTGACGGGGGACAGATTAAGGTTTGGTGGTGCGGGGCATGGCCCGGATTCCCCGGGGATATTATCGGATTTCGTGCCGCTCCGGCGATCGGCGCCCCATGGGGCAACCCCGTCGTCGCGTCCGGGTCACCAACGCCAGGTTCGTGGGGCGAAATTCACACATGCGATCCAAATGTCGTCAAGGGCTCGTTCGTCTATGGCGGCGTCACCTATAGCCATGCGATGTACTACGCAGGCCATCCGAATTCACCGGTTGTTTACACCCAGATTGGCGTCGCATTCTCGAATGACGGCGCGAACTGGATCAAGGGGGCCCCCAATCCAATCGTCAGCCCCGCCGGCCCTCCCGACGTGATATATCTCGACACCGGCTGGGGCCTCCGCAATGAACGCGATCACGGCAAACGCCATGCGCTGTTCCATCAGGATGCTTTCCTCATACGGCGACCAGCCATGCTTCTCGAAGCGCCGTTCCAATGCCAGGAGCGCCACACGTTCGCGTCCCGAGAAGCGTACGCCTTTCCCAGCCAAGGTCGACATCTTCGTGGTGAACAATTCGTTCGTGACGGCGCTCTTGGTGCCAACGACAGCGTCGACGCTGAGCCATGCCATCGAACCCGGCGCAGCGACCTCGGCCCGCGAGATACCAGAGGTCATCCTGACGAACCGCGAATGTCGCGCGCGCGAGCGTGCGAATCTGATGAAGGCGCTCCAGCGTGCCGGTGGTCGCATTACGGCGCCGCCGGGCTGCTCGGGATCAATCCCACGACCCTGGCGTCGCGTCTGCGCGCCCTCAAGATCACACCGCCGAAGCCTCGCCGATGGTACGGCGACCGCGTCAAAGCGACGCATTCTTGGGGAACGTGGAGAAAGACGAGGTCGTACTCTGTCTCGAGCAGCTCGGCGTTGCGCCGGGCCGTGCCGAGCTGCGCTTCACGCTCCGCTTCCGTAAGATCCTCGGCCGCCCTGCAAACCGTTGTGGATCCTCTTAGTGACATGGAAGAAGCGATCGTCGCCGCGGATGATCTTTCCAGTGCGCCGTCAAGCCCAGATCCGTTAGGAGCGGCACCGCCCAGCGCAGCAGCCGACACAGCGTTTCGCGGGAAGGCTGAGCGCTGAGTGCTGATAGTTGGCTCAGTCCTCGTGTGGCCGAGGGACGATGAGCACTGGGCACGGTGCCACACGAAGCACACGGTCCGTGGTCAAGCCGAGGCGATGGGAGAGACGCAGAGGAAGCTCCCCGAAGCCCATCACGAGCAGCTCGGCGTGGGTCTCGCTCGCTCGGCGTACGATCTCGCGATCCGGCGGCCCCTCGATCACCTGCTCCTCGATCGAGCACCACTCTCGGGCATCGTCCGGAATGAGACGTCGAATCTGTGCCAGCGCTCGCTCGCGCATCTGGTGTTCGGACGCGGTGAGACCACGGGGGCGTCCCTGCGGCACAACGGCGTTCGGAACCGAGGAAATGACGTGAAGCACCTCGAGATGTGCGTCAAGCTCCTCGGCAAGCGAGAGCGCATAGCCGAGCGCCGCCGTGGAGGAGGGGCGGAAGTCGACCGCCACCAAGATGCGCTTGACGGTTGCCGTGGCACCTGCCGCATCGCCGTCCGACGGCGGAATGACCAATGCGGGACAGTGGGCGCGATGAAGCGTGTCGACGGTCA
>JBOGIN010000373.1:0-2601 GCA_050742275.1 Vicinamibacteraceae bacterium | reverse complement strand
CTAAAGGCCCCGCGCTACGTCCCAACTGAACAGCGTTGCGTTCAGAGCGTCTTCGCCATCTCGAGCGCCTCGTCGATGCTGCCCATCATATAGAACGCCTGCTCCGGCACCTCGTCATGCTTGCCGTCGCAGATCTCCTTGAAGCCGCGGATCGTGTCCGCAACCGGCACGTACTTGCCCGAGCGCCCCGTGAACTGCTCTGCGACGTGGAAGGGCTGCGAGAGGAACCGCTGGATCTTGCGCGCGCGGCCCACCGTCAACCTATCCTCCTCGGAGAGCTCATCGATGCCGAGAATGGCGATGATGTCCTGGAGATCCTTGTTGCGCTGGAGGATCTGCTTCACGCGCCGCGCGACCTCGTAGTGCTCTTCACCGACGATCCGCGGATCGAGAATACGCGAGGTGGAGGCCAGCGGATCCACCGCCGGGTAGATGCCGAGTGAGGCGATGTCGCGCGACAGGTTCGTCGTCGCATCGAGATGCGAGAACGTTGTCGCGGGCGCCGGGTCGGTGTAGTCGTCTGCCGGCACGTAGATCGCTTGCACCGACGTGATGGAGCCCTTCCTGGTCGACGTGATGCGCTCTTGGAGCTCACCCATCTCGGTGAGCAGGGTGGGCTGATAGCCCACCGCGGACGGCATGCGGCCGAGGAGCGCCGAGACCTCCGAGCCGGCCTGCGTGAAGCGAAAGATGTTGTCGATGAACAGGAGCACGTCCTTGCCCTCGGCGTCGCGGAAGTACTCCGCCACCGTCAGGCCGGTGAGACCTACCCGCAGGCGGGCGCCCGGGGGCTCCGTCATCTGGCCGTAGATCAAAGCCGCGCGTGATTTCTGCCAGTCGTGGGGATCGACAACGCCGCTCTCCTGCATCTCGTGCCAGAGGTCGTTCCCCTCGCGGGTGCGCTCCCCCACGCCGGCGAAGACCGACACGCCGCCGTGCTTGAGCGCGATGTTGTGGATGAGCTCCTGGATGATGACCGTCTTGCCTACGCCGGCGCCGCCGAAGAGGCCGATCTTGCCGCCCCGCAAGTACGGCTCGAGGAGGTCGACCACCTTGATGCCCGTCTCGAACATCTGCAGCTCCGTGGATTGCTCCTCGAGCGACGGCGCAGGCCGATGAATCGGCCAGTGCTCCGTCGTCTCCACGGCGCGGTCCGGAAAGTCGACCGGCTCTCCGAGGACGTTGAGCACGCGGCCAAGCGTCTGCGGGCCCACCGGCACGGTGATCGGCGCGCCGAGGTCGACCACCTTCATGCCGCGCTGCATCCCGTCGGTGGCCTTCATCGCGACCGCACGCACGCGATTCTCACCCAGGTGCTGCTCCACCTCGGCGATCACGTCGATGCGATTGCCGCTCCCATCCTCTGACGCGACGCGCACGGCGTGGTAGATCGCGGGCAAATGTCCCGATTCGAACTCGATATCGAGAACCGGCCCGATGATCTGCACTATGCGTCCGTCTTGCTGCTCTCCGGCTGCTGGATTGCTCATGTCGTACTCTCGCGATTTCTGTCAGATCACTTACGTCGCTCGCCCGACCTTTAGGTCGGGCCCACACCTACGCCTTCGCGCCTGAGACCACCTCGATGATCTCGCGGGTGATGGCCGCCTGGCGGACCTTGTTCATGTAAAGCGTCAGGTTGTCGATCATCTCCTCGGCGTTTCGCGATGCGGCGTCCATGGCGGTCATGCGGGCGGCGAACTCGGCGGCCTCCGACTCCAGGAGCGCGCGGAAGATCTGGACTTCGACGTGCTGCGGCAGCAGCCGTGCGAGAATCTCGTCCGCGGACGGCTCGTACAGGTAGTCGGTGTGCCCCTCCTTATCGTCCGTCTCGGCGAGCCGCGGGATGGGCAGCAGCTGCTCGACGACGACGCGCTGCTGCATGATGGTCTTGAACTCGTTGTAGGCGAGGAACACACGGCCCGCGCGCCCTTCGACGAACTGTTCCACGACGGCACGGGCGATCTCACGCGCATGGTCCAGCTTCAGCCGACCGAAGATCTGCGTGAGCTCGAAGCGCACGTCCACGTGGCGGCGCCGGAAGTAGTCGCGCCCCTTGCGGCCAACCAGGGCGAAGCCGACCGGCCGACCCTGCTGCTCTCGCACGAAGTTGGTGGCGGCCTTCGTGACGTTGCTGTTGAAGCTTCCGCACAAGCCCTTGTCGGCGCTCACGACAACGAGGAGCGTGGGCGCGTCGCTCGCCGCGTCGCCGCCCAGGAGCGCGTATCGCCCCGGCTCGACACGCGTAGCCAGGCTGTTCAGCACGTGCGCCATCCGCTGCGCGTACGGCCGCGCGTTCACGACGCGGTCCTGCGCGCGGCGCAGCCGCGACGCCGCCACCATCTTCATGGCCTTGGTAATCTGTTGCGTCGCCCGCACCGCGCGCACGCGGCGGCGGATATCAATCAGTGACGGCATCTATATCGGGGTTCCCTGCGGTGTCGCCGCGAAGGTTTGATTGAACTCCTTGATCGCCTCCGTCAAGGCGCCCTTCGCGTCATCATCGACCGTCTTCTTCTCCGCGATCGCGGTGAGAATGCCCGGATGGCGCGTCTCGAGAAATCGATCGAACTCCTGCTCCCAACGCCCGACTTCCGCCAC
>JBOGIN010000372.1:0-3391 GCA_050742275.1 Vicinamibacteraceae bacterium | reverse complement strand
GTGTTGGTCCCGCCAACGTCGACGCCGATGCGAATCATCCAGTGAACCGTACGGGCGGTGCCGTCGATAGGACCTTGAGACCCGTTCGTCGCCACAACGGCTTCCGTAGCCAGGATCGAGCGGTCATGATCTCTGGGATGCGTCGCCGACGAGAGCGGGACTTCGAAGCCCTGTTCAACGTCATTGTGGCCTGGATCGTCCTTGTAGGCATCTGGACCTGGGCTCGGATCGGATCCCCTCCGGAAGTCCCCGCCTTCAGGTCGGCAGGAGACGTTCCTGGGGTCCTCCTGATCTCACTCCTTCTCGCGTTACGCACCTTCGTCGATCAATACATGCTGTTCATCGTTCTCGCCGCGCCTGTCATTGCCGCGTTCTGGTTCTTCAGACTCCGCCGCGGGCGACACGAGATGCGGCGCGACCAGAGCGCTCTGAGGCTGCGTCAGCTGGCGCCGGACCGGTTCGAAGACTGGTGCGCTGCGCGTCTTCGCGGTCTCGGCTACGACGTGAACGTAGTGGGACGGCAAGGTGACCATGGCATCGACCTCGTGGCGAAGCAAGGACGGCGAAACAGCCGCGGTCCAGTGCCGCCGGTTCGCACAGACGACCGCGGTGACCGAGCCGCAGCTCCGCGACCTGTATGGCGCGATGCACGCTGTGGAGGCGAGCCATGCGATCATGATCACGACCGGTCACTACACATCCGCCGCTCGAGATTGGGCACTCGGAAAGCCGATCGAACTCTGGGGGGCTGAGCAGCTCGCGGTTGCCCCGCTTCCGACGGCTACTCCCGCACGTGCTGCGGTCGCAGATCCCGGCCGCTGCCCGAGCTGCGGCTCGGCCCTGATGAGCCGCACGAACCGAAGAACGCGCGAAACCTTCATCGGCTGCGCCAGCTATCCGCGCTGCAGGTTCACACGCCCCTCTTGACGGGTGTAACCGAACGGAGCCGTCGTGTCGTCTTGCCCGTGGCCTACTGAGCCCGTGTGAGTTCCGGCTTCAGCGCATTGACTAGACGCACCATCGTCTTCGCGCCCCAGTCCAGTAGTGCGTCGCGCTGGTCAGGCGTGTCGTGTGGATTTCCCGGCCGGTAGGTCGCGATTCGACTGGCCTTCTTGTCCGGCATGCGTTCCCAGCTCAGTTCACTACCGAACCTCGCTGCGATCTCCGGTCTCAGTGCATGCAGGTGGTCAAAGAGCTTCTTCACAGCATCCTTCTCTCCATCTAGGTAGAGCTCGGTCCGAAGGCGCCTGCCTTGGGCCATGCTCCAGAAGAAGCCCGTGCCGGAGGACAAGATGCCGGCGGAAAACCCGACCCACCCGACGTGCCCGCCATTGCCGGACATCTCGGTCGTGCCAGGTGACTCTTGTTTGAAGTGGAGTACGAGGTCCCGGAAGAATTGCTCATAGGTCTTACCGCGCTCGGTCCACTGCGTCGCTCCGCGCTCGGCAATGACATCGACGCTTGCTCCATGGAGCTGAGGGACGAGCACCTCCACTTCTCCCTGGCTGAACCTCAGGAGCTGCAGCGCGTATAGGACGAATCCGCTCTGACGTCCCCTCTCGTTCAGGTAGCTGATCGTTCGACTCAGCTCGTCATTCAAGGCATCGACCACGATCGCCAGAGTGAAGTTGCCCTGCGCGAGGTTGGTCGTCACGTGCTCACGAAACTCAGCCTCACTCCACTCCTCGGTAGACCCTTCGCTCCCTTCGAGCCGGCTGCGAATGAGTTCCTCGAGTGAAGACCCCGCAAGCCGCTGAAAGCGCGCACCGAACGTCTCGTACTCCATCTTCCACAGATAAGCCGCGTACTCAAAGATCTGCCCGATCACCTTGCGCTTTATCTCGTCGTTCTTCGCGAGTTTGCATTCAGCGACTAGGATCGATCCGTCGCCGGCAACGGCTACAAGGTCGGTCGCGCCTGACCCCGGAAGTCCGAACTCGCGCACCGCGACGATGAACTCGGGTCCTCCGAATTGCGTAGCGGACAAGACACCGGGTACGTCAAAGAGCAGACGCTGAAGTTCCTGCTCGTCAACGAAAGTCGCTGCGTTGACGACCTTCCAGTCGCCGCCAGATCTCATCATCAGGTTCATCTATTCGTTCTCGAAGTAGTCATGGTCAAGTCGCTTCATCTCGATGCGCGCCTCGACGGATACGCCGATGTTGTGCTCGACCATCAAGCTGACCAGCTCGGGTCCGTCGATCAGGACTATGCGCTTCTCGATGCCCTTCACATACGCCTGTGCTTCGGGGCTGAATGTGGCCGTGGTGAGCAGGACACCCTTACGTGCCCTCGCTCCTTCAAGGCTGCCCGCGAACGCCTGGACCGTCGGTCGACCAACGGTGTTCTCCCAGCGCTTGGCTTGCACATAGACCGCTTCCAATCCGAGGCGATCCTGCCGAATGACGCCATCAAGACCGGCGTCACCAGACCGTCCCAGTAGCGCCGCCGCCTCGGCGTATGACCCTCCGTAGCCCATGGCCCTGAGGAGGTCGATCACCAGCCGCTCGAAGAACTGAGGCGAGCTCGCCTTCACCTTCGCCAGCAAGTCGTCCGCAAGCTCCTGCGATAACTCCTTGACAGCCGCATCAATGCGCTCGCGCGGGGTTGCCTCCGCCGCTTCTGGCTCGACTTGGGAGCCCGCAGCCGGTGCCTTTGGCGCCTTCGCCTGCGCGAACTCGACGAATGACGGGTAACGCATCAAGAAGGCCCGGTCCACCCGCGCCGGGGGCTCAGCGAGAACGCGCCGCCCTTCAGCGGTGATCCGGACCTGAGCGCGTCCAGCCGCTTCAAGAAGACCGGCCTTCTTCAGATAGGTAGCGGCCCAGTGAACCCGGTTTGCGAAGACGCTCTGTGTTCCGCTCGGAAGGAGGGTCGCGAGGTCAGTGGCGGTCAGGCCGAACTGACGCGCGAGCTGGACGACGATGTCCCTGATCCTGTGCTCACGCCCGTCAGCGGTGGCCCGGAGCACGGGGCCCATCGTGTCCTGGTATCCAGGTAGCGCCATCGGTGCGAAGGCTACGTCCTAGCCGTGCCTGACCGCAGAATGAGAGACGGGCGAGCTCTGTCGCAGACCTGTGAGCAGGCAGCGCGCGCATAGGGAGGCTGCTCGTGTCGAGTGCTCCGCGGAGTTCGCGCTCCTTCAAGGAGATCCGGCGCGCTGACCTCCGGAAGCTGGTGCGTCTAGCGCATGCAGATAACGAGCGGTTCTTCCGGAAGTACCGCCGGTGGAAGCGCCTCTATGCTCGCCGGCGCTCCGCCATCGTGCTCGCACAGGGCGCAGCGAACCACTTCGTGACCCGTCGTAAGGGCGTGAACGATTTTGACGTCTGGATCTTCTGGGACGCTCACCCGCGTGCGCCAATGCCATATCGGCGACACAAGGCCGTGG